>DATNEW010000043.1 GCA_035606695.1 Gemmatimonadaceae bacterium | reverse complement strand
ATGGCGATCGGCCACCTGTCCGAGGCGCCAGGACGAGAAGTCGGGGCACTCACCGAACCGGCACAGGCCGTAGCTGTAGCGGCTCGCGAGATCGAGACCGACGGTTCCGTCATTCTGCAGCCACGCGAATGGACGCCAGCTCGCCTGCGTCGTCCCGACGAGGCGTTGCACGTCTTCTCGCGCCAGACGCTGGAAGACGTCGCCGTAGGTGAACGAGTTGTTGCCGTAGAGGTTCTGGCCGCGTGAGTCCTTACCGGTGTTGCCGAGCCCCGCGCCGACGAATCCCGGGCTCATCATCGCCTGGTAGAAGACGCTGTTGAAGTTGTTGTCGGTCTCGGCGAAGCGCTGGTTCAACTTGGTGAAGCCGGTGTTGACGCTGATATCGAATTTGGAACTCGGCGACACGTTGATGTTGGCGCGCGCCGATTGCCCCTGGAGGAACTCCGGGTACTTCCACTCGTCGCGCATTGGCGTCTTGAGCGAGTCGAAGCGCGGGAACTCGATGTTGGGCATCTGGATCGGTCCCGTCTCGTTCTGGAGATCGCCGCTGACGAAGTACCGAATGGTCTCCGAGCCGCCGCTGATCTGTCCACCGTACTGATTCCTGTTGCCGGTGTGCACCGGCGTCAGGTCGGAGCGATTGATGATGTTCAGCTCCGTGACGCTGTCCTTGATGCAGCCGCCCGACGGCAGCTCACGCGTCAAGCAGCGGACGGTGGCCGTCGCGTTGGGGCGGTGACCCCAGATGGCCCAGGTGTCCGGATAGTGCGCCTTGTCCTGGATCGTCCCGCCTTCGCCGAACCAGGTCCAGCGCGCATTGCCGACCCGACCCTTCTTGGTCGTGACGACGATGACGCCGTTGGTCGCGTCGGTTCCGTACAGCGTCGCCGCCGACGGACCCTTCACGATCTCGATGTCTTCGATCTCTTCCGGCGAGAGCGTGTTGAGGAAGCTCCAGTTCGTGCCGCCGAGGTTCGCGCCGATCGTGCTGGAGTTGATGCGAATGCCGTCGACGATGTAGATCGGATCGTTGTTGAGCGACAGCGAGTTCGCGCCGCGAATGCGTACCACCGGCGCCGCGCCCGTCATGTTGGGCGGCTGCACGATGACGCCCGGCGCTTTCGCCGTCAGCAGATCGGCAAGGCCGTTGATCGGCTTCGTCTCGACCTGCTGCGCGGCGTTGATCGTCGAGAGCGAGTTGCCCAGCTCGACCTTGCGCTGATCGCCCGTGGCCGTGGTCACGATTTCCTGCAACTGGACGATCGCCTGCGCCATCGAGAAGTCGAGCGTCGCCGCCACGCCGGCGGTCACCTGCACCGGCTTTTTCTGCTCGGTGTAACCGACGCGCAGCACGCGCACGTCGAGATTGCCCGTCGGTACGCCGCGGAGCGTGTACCGGCCGTCCGAGCCTGTCTGTGTCGCGAGACTGGAGTTGACCACCATCACGCGAGCATCGGCGAGCGGTTCGCCTGTTCCGACCGCGGTCACGCGACCGGTGATGGTGCCTTGAGCATGCGCCGCGAGCGGCACCGCCACTGCGGTGACGGCCACGCCTAGCGCGCGCCGTACACCGGAAATACTCCAAGACCCTAGCAATCTCATGTGCTGTTCCTCAATGAGTGAACCGGGTGTCCGCGCGTGCCTTGGGGGGTGGGGGACGCGCGCACAGAAATGAACCCGACTACGGGCCAGCCTGAACCAGTAAAGACCGCCGCCGGACATTTCGTTCAGCGACGAGCGGGCAGGTAACCGGGATGACCACGCATCGTTAGATGGTCGCCCGAACGAAAAAACTCGCCGATCGCGCGCATGGTCACAAGGACTTCTTGCGGACTTCGTAAGGCCAATTCTGGGGGCTCGCCGGGTTTTTGGACAGCCGCAAATCGCCTCTTGTACGTTCTCTGCACAGAGTTTACAGAGTACTTACCGCTTTGCGCCGGACGGACGGCCGCGCGAAGTTCCGATCCGCCATGGCTCACCGACCCGCCGTCCTCGGCCCTGCCGTCCTTGGCGTCATCCTCGCGATCGTCGCCGTCCTGGCCTTCGCCCCCGCGGTCGCCGCCCCCTTCGACTTCGACGACTTCCCGGCGATCGTGAACAACCCGACCATCCGGTCGGCCTGGCCTCCGTCGGCGCTCATTCACACCCCGCCGCTCGGTACGCCCGCATCCGGCCGGCCCGTCGCCAACTACTCGTTCGCGCTCAACTACGCCGCGAACCGCGCGCTCGGCATTTCACAAACGCTCATCGCCCCGTCGCCACGCGCGCCCGTCGGCTACCACGTCGTCAATGTCGCGCTCCACCTGGGCACCGCTCTGCTGCTCTATCTCTTTTTGAGCGCCGCCCTGCGCCTGGACGGCGTGACGCCGCTGATCCGCCAGCGCGCGACACTCGTGGCGATGGCGACGACGGCGATCTGGCTCGTTCATCCGCTGCAAACGGAAGCGGTCGATTACATCAGCCAGCGCACGGAGCTTCTGGTCTCCGCGTGCTATCTGACGACGCTCTGGGCGGCGCTCCGGTCGCGGCTGGCTGAACACGACTCGCGCGGCCGAGCGGGTCGCTGGGCGGTTCTCGCGGTCGCATCGAGCGCGATCGGCATGGCGTCGAAGGAAGTCATGATCACGGCGCCCGTCGCGGTGTTGTTGTTCGACGTCGCATTCTTCAAGCTTTGGTGGCGATCCTTTGGCGAACAGACGAGCTCGCTACGTCGCGCGCTTTATGCTGGGTTGTTCGTGTCAGCAGGCATCTGCATCGCGCTCGTCGTCACCGGAGGGCGATCGACGTCTGCCGGATTCGGCGGGCCGATTCCGTGGTACCGCTATCTGTACTCGCAGGCATGGGCGGTGGCGCACTATCTCCGGCTCGCCATCTGGCCTACTGGACTTACACTTGACTATGGGACGACGCCGGTCGCCGGAACCGCGGGCATTCCCGGCCCCGTGCTTCTCGTCGCGTTCGCGGCAGGCGTCATCGTCGCGTGGATCAAATCCACGACGCGCTGGCTCGCATTCTTCGGCACGTGGTTCTTTCTCGTGCTCGCGCCGTCGTCGAGCATCGTTCCGATCTACACGGAGATCGCCGCGGAACGTCGCATCTATCTGGCCCTCGCGCCGGTGATTCTCGTGATCGTCGTGGCGGTCGTCGCGCTCGCGCGGCGAATGCAGCGACTGCCGTGGATGAATCGCCTTCCGCGCGCGGCGCCGGCCGCTCTTCTCGCGCTGCTCGTCGCGGCCTTCGCGACGATCACCTTCCAGCGAAGCGCGCTCTACGCCGAACCGGTCGCGCTCTGGCGCGACACCATCCACAAGCGGCCGCGGAACGTACGCGCATACGACAATCTCGCCGCCGCGTACATGCGCACCGATCCGCCGGACCTGCGTGCCGCGGACAGTGTGCTCCGAATCGCGCTTGCGGTCGATTCGGCGTACACGCCGTCGCTGGTGCGCGCCGCGTCGATCGCGATCGAGCACAACGATCTCGCCGCGGCACGAGGGCTCCTCGAGCGCGCGCTGCGCACGTCGCCCGACGACGAAGCGGCGACTGCCCGCTATTCAAAAGTTCTCATCGCGCAGGGCGACCCGGAGAAGGCCATTCCGTTGCTCCAGCGAGTCGTGCGCGCCGACCCCGGCGCGGACGCGTACGTCGACCTCGGCTCGGCGTATCTCACGTCGGGGCGAGTCGACTCCGCGGTCGCGCCGCTCGTTCGCGCGATCGCGCTCGATTCGTCGCGCGTCGACGCCATGCGCTACCTCGGCGGCGCGCTCGTGGAGCAGAACCGCGGCGCCGAGGCGCTTCCCTACCTCGAGCGCGTCGCGGCCGACTCCAGTGCGGCGGCGTTCGACGTCGCGGTCGAGAGCCTGGCGCTCGCGCAGGCGGGACGGTTCGCCGATGCCTCGCAGCTGGCGGCGCGCGCCGTGTCGATGCGCGGCGCGGACGTCGGTACCGCGGTCTTCGCCGGGCGGGCGATGCTCGTGTCGCGCCATCTGCCGGAAGCTGACATGTATCTCACCGCCGCGCTCCGGGCCGCGCCGAACGATCCACGACCGATGACGTGGCTTGGCATCACCAAAGCGCAGCGCGGCGATCGCGAGGAGGCGCTGCGCCTGTTGCGGCGCGTCGTCAGCGTGGCTCCGAATGATGAAGCTGCGCGCAGCGCGCTGGCGCAGCTCGAAGGGGCGCCGAAGCCGGCGCGCTAGAGTGTTCATTAGAGTGTGCAAAAGAAAAGGGCCGCGCGAATGCGCGGCCCTTTTCGTCACTGCCCTTCGACGTGCTTACGCCTTCGTGTCCAGGCAACCGTGGAAGTTCGGGTTGCTGATTTCGCTGCCCAGACCTGCGTCCGGAATCGGGAACGCGACTTCGGTTCCGTAATTGCCCGACGGCGAGGTGTTCCGAGCAAACTGACCGGTCGGATACACCTGATCCTGCGTGAAGCCGTACTGGCGGACCAAGCGGCGAAGATCGCCCATGCGCCAGCCGCGCTCGAACTGCCACAGCGCTTTTTCACGGAAGAACAGCTTCGTCGCGCTGGCCTGGTCGGGCGGCGTCGGCAACGCGGCCATCGCCGCAACCTTGAACGTCCCGAGCGTCTGGGCCGAGGTGCGCAGTGCATTCACGATCGTCATCATTCCCGCGATGTCCTTCGCCTGCAGCTTGGCTTCGGCTTCGATCAAGCGCGCGTCGATGCCGCTGAGCGCCGGAACGGGATCATCGCGGCCATAGTTCTGAATGTCCAGATAGGGCGAGATGACGTCTTCCGCCTTGGTCTTCAGATCAACGACGACGACCCGCGGATCGTTCAAACGCGCGAACGGAATGGCGTTGTTGATCGGCGTGTTGGCGAACGAGATGCTGTCGCCGGGATCGTAGCGCTTCACGCTGAAGCCCATGATCCACCACTCGTTGTCCGACGTCGTCTGCGAGTAGTCGAAATTGTAATTGAAGCCTGTCGGGACTGACGCGACCGTGGCGGCGGCACCAGCGAAGTCGCCGGCGTTCACCTGGGCACGGCCCTTGGCGATCAACACCGCATTCTTCACGGCGATCGTCGCGGCATCCGTGCCGGTGAGGAACGTGAGCGCCGAATCGAAGCGGGTGATCGCCGTCTTCGACACGTCCACTCCGGAGAGCTGCGCCGTGTACTGCGGCACGCCGCCCACCGTTTCACCGAGCGAAATGCCGTTGCAGAAGGCTTCGGCGAGCTGCTCTTCCTCGTAGCCCATCGCCATGTACATCTCGCCGACGTGGGTCTTGCCCGCCGCGGTGTTATTGAACGCGAGCTCCGCGTTGATGGCATCGCGCGCACGGCCGCGAGCCTGCTGGACCGCGTTGTAGATCGGCAGCAGCACCGTGTCGTTCGACTGCGTGTTGCGCTGATCGGCGTCGTTCCGCTGGGAGAAGGTGTCCGAGGACCGCAGCTCGTCGGTGAACAGGGCCTCCCAGTTCCACAATGCCTCGGTGTTGTTGCCACCGCCGTTCATCGACTGCTTGAGGCGGTTGAGCGCGCCCACGTACACCGCGTCCGCGGCGGTGGGACTATTCACCGCCGTCGGGCTGACGACGCCCGGCTGCTGCGGCGACAGCAGCTCCTGCTTGGGGTTGCACGCGCCGAGGACAAGTCCTCCGACGATGGCCGCTGTCGCGGCCATCGTCCCTCGAGCACGATGAGAATGCTTGATCATCTTGGAATCGGCCTCGATTAGTAGTGGAGGTTGGCGCGCACGATGAAGTACGTCCGCGGCGCCGTGGTCGAGAAGTCGGTCTGCACGTCACCCGTGGAGTAATTCGCCTCGGGATCCTGACCGGTGTACTTGGTCCACGTGTGAAGATTGCGCGCCGAGAACACGAGCTGGGCATCGCGAGCGCGAAGGCGATTCGCGAGCGACTGCGGCATCGTGAGCGCGGCCGACACTTCGCGCAGCTTCCAGAACTGGCCGTTCTCGACGTAGCCGGCCGACGTGTTCGGGTTCTTGGCGCTCGACGCGGCGACGTTGCGCGCCTGATCCCACAGCGGCGTGTTCGCCAGGTTTTCTGAAGACCACGTCGTGAAGTTCGTCGCGTAGAACTGCGCCGTCGAGTTGAAGATGCCGAAGCCGCCCTTGTAGTCCGTGAGGACCTGAATGCGGAGCTTGCGGTTCAACAGGTCGAAACCGTTCGTGATCGAGACGATGTCGCGCGGCTGCGAATAGCCGAAGTACGAGAAGCCCGATCCGACCGTGACTTCGTTCGGCGTGATGATGCCGTCTGCCTTGCCGCCCGCCGTGTCGGCGAACGTGTACGGATGGAGGAACCACGCGTTGATCGGCATGCCCACGGTGTCGCGCGTCGAACCGCTGACGATGGCCGCCACCGGCTTGCCGGCGAGGTCGGTGCCCAACGAGAGCAGCTTGTTGCTGTTGTGCGAGCCGGCGACCGTCACGTCCCATCCGAGATACCGGCGATCGAGCAGCGTCGTGTTGATCGTGAGCTCCCAGCCCGTGTTCTGCGTCGAGGCGAGGTTCGCCAGCACCGACGTGTTCGACGCGCCCGACGACGTGGCGATCGGAAGGCTGATCAGCGCGTCATTCGTGTGCTTGCGATAGTACGTCGCGTCGATGTGCATGCGGTTGTTCCACACGTTCGACTCGAACCCGCCCTCGAACTCCGTCGACCGCTCGGGCTTGAGCTTCGGGTTGCCCAACGCGTTGGCGACGAGGCCCGGCGTGTCCGTGCCGCCGGTGGCACCCGGCGTGGTCGTCACGACGTTCGAGGTCTGCGCGTTGAACGTCTGCAGCGCCACCGTGCCGCCCGGCTGCACACCGGAGGCGCCGTACGCCGTACGGAGACGGAACTGATTCAGCCACTCGTACTTGGGGAAGAACGGCTCGTCGGACAGAATCCACGAGAGACTCGCCTTCGGATAGAACACCCGCTGGAACTG
Source organism: Gemmatimonadaceae bacterium (assembly GCA_035606695.1). Lineage (NCBI taxonomy): Bacteria > Pseudomonadati > Gemmatimonadota > Gemmatimonadia > Gemmatimonadales > Gemmatimonadaceae > Gemmatimonadaceae bacterium. The sequence continues at coordinate 210,701 of DATNEW010000043.1, read as the reverse complement.
CGTACCGAACGAGCTGTTCTGGTCCGTGCGCACCGCGCCGGTGACGAACATGCGATCGCGGAACGACGCCTGCTCCTGCGCGTACAGGCCCAGCGTCTTGTTCACGGTCTGCAGCGTCTGACCGGCCGTCTGCACCGCGGCCGCGTTGATGGTCTGCGCACCCGGCGGAAGCTGCGTGCCGCGCGCGTTGATGCCATCGTTTTCCTGATTGGTGTAGTCGCTTCCGACCGTCGTCTTCAGGTTCAGGTTCTGGCGCGCCTGCCAGGTCATGTTGCTGACGATCTTCGCCGAGAAGTTGCGGAAGTTGTTGTTCGTCTCACTGACGACGCCTTGGCGCTGCGTACCCGAGTTCGGACACTCGCCGAAGCGGCAGATGCTCGTGAAGACGTTGTTCGCCAGGTCGACACCGGCCGTTCCCTGGTTCTGCATCCACGAGAAAGGACGCCAGTTGGCGTCGGCCGAGCCGATGAAGCGCTGCGTGCCGTTCTCGTTGTTCACCTGCATGATCTGCGCGGGGCTGAAGCCGCCGTACCCGTTCTTGAACTCACCGAGGTTGCCGATTTCGTTGAAGCCAAGACCCGAGCACGGCGCCACGCACGTGTTGCTGTGGTTGAAGCCCGGGTTGTTCAGCGCGCTGAAGATGTAGCTGAACGTGTTGTTGTCGACCTGCGGCAGCCGCTGGTTCGTGTTCGAGAAACCCGCATTGCCGTTGAAGTCGAACTTCGGCGAGAAGGCCGCGCTGAGGTTGGTGCGGAAGCCGTAGGACTGGAACGCTTCCGGGTGAATCCACTCGTCGCGAGCCGGCGTGCCCATCGTATCGAGCGTCGCCTGCGCGAATTTCGGCATCTGCACTGGGCCGATCTCGTTCTGGATGTCGCCGCTGACGAAGAAGCGCACCGCATCCGAGCCGCCGGCGGCGTTCATGCCGTACTGATCGCGGTGACCGAGATGGTTCGGCGTCGTCGCGGGATTCATCAGCACGTTGAACGACGTGAGGCTGTCCTGCGCGCACAAGCCCTGGCCGATCGTCACGAGCGTGCAGCGGGAGGGGCTGCCGGCCGGACGCGTAGCCGTTGCCGCCGCCGGGGTGACGTGTCCCCAAATCGCGTAGTCCGTCGGATACGTGTTCCGATCGTCCACCGCGCCCTCTTCACCGTACCAGGTCCAGCGGGTGGAGCCCGCGTGGCCCTTTCTCGTGGTGATGACGACCACGCCGTTCGCCGCGTCGGTGCCGTACAGCGTCGCGGCCGACGGGCCTTTCACGATCTCGACGTCCTCGATCTCGTTCGGATCGATGTCGTTGATCAGGCTCACGTTCGTGCCGGTGAATCCGAAGCCCAGGTTGTTCGTGTTCATACGCACGCCGTCCACGACGTAGATCGGGTTGTTCGAGATACCCGATCCCGGCGTGGCGAGCGAGCTGATGCCACGAATGCGAATCGTCGGGGCGGCGCCGGTCATGGCGCCCGGAAGCACGGTGACGCCGGCGGACTTCGCGACCATGAGCTGCGCGAGGTCGGCAACCGGCGTCGTCTCGACGCGCTTGCTGACGTCGCCGAGCGTGGTCACGGCATTGCCGATTTCGACGCGCCGCTGTTCGCCCGTCGCGGTCGTGACGATTTCCTGCAGCTGCACGATCGCCTGCGTCAGCGAAAAATCGAGCGTGACGCTGGCGCCGCCGCTCACCGCGACCGGCTTTTTCTGCTCCTGATACCCCACACGCAGCACGCGCACTTCCACCGTTCCGGTGGGGACGCCGCGCAACGTGTAACGCCCGTCGCTGTTCGTGGGCGCCGCAATACTCGTATTCACCACCATCACGCGCGCATCCGCCAGCGGCTCGTTCGTTCCAACCGCGGTGACGCGTCCCGTGATAGTCGCCTGTTGCGCGTGCGCAGCCAGCGGCAGCGCCGACAGAGCGACCGTGGCCAGCGCGGAACGCAGGAAACTGCCGGCGTTCCTTGACCCGATCAATCGCATGTGGTTCTCCCCCTAAAGGTGGGCAAAACGTTCACGACGTCACGCAGCGTCCGGGTGGGCGCCGCGTTTCGAGCACCAGCTTGTTCTGCATTCGGGTAGGTCCCGACGCTTGAACTCCAGCATGCGGCCGCCTCGTCACACGATGGTGCGACGCGGAACAGTAGACCGCTGAATGGCTAAGTCGCTGGGAATTCGGAAGGTGGGACCGATTGTATCCGGGGCGGGACGGACGCGCAAGTCACCGTGGTGGGCCGCTTCATCTGTTCCCGGATTAAGCTTTCTCAACCCCGCCGCGAGCCGCCTTAAACCGCCGCCCGACGAAGCAAACCCGTTTGCTCCCAATCGGTTCGTTGGTGCTCGCGGGTTCTCGTTGGTTCCGGTTGTTCTGGTTGGGTCTCGTTGGTGCCCGTTGGCTCGGACGATGAGCGTCGGTCCTTACGCCCGCAGGTCGCCCTGGACCGATTCGTCCGAGATCGCCTCGGGGCTCCCATGTGCATCGATCAATGCCGCCAGGGACGCCAACGCGGCGGCATCGAGCGGCGCGCCGCCGGCGCGCGCACCGCCGGACAAATCGAGCGACAGCTGCGACACCGGAATGAACGAGCGCCGATGATGCGCCGTGACGCCGTGCGCGGCCAGGCCCTGCAAATGCGCCGCGGTCGAATAGCCCACGTTCCGATCCCACAGATAGTTCGGATATCGGCCGGCCAACGCGTGCATCAGGCGGTCGCGCGTCACCTTCGCCAGAATCGACGCGCACGCGATCGTATAGCAGCAATCGTCGCCATCCACGATCGCGCTATGAGGAATCTCTAACGTCCGGAACGGCCGGCCGTCGACCAGCACGTGATGCGGCGCCACGCCGGAGCGGGTCATGCGCACGAGCGCGCGCCGCATGGCGATGACCGTCGCCTGATAGATGTTGTGACGGTCGATCTCGCGCACCGACGCGGCGCCAATGCCGTACGCCACCGCGCGCTCCCGGATCTTCTCAGCGAGCCGCATTCGCGCGTTGGCGGTCAACCGCTTGGAGTCGTCCACGCCCGCAATGGCGCGCTGCTCGGGCGGCATGATCACGGCGCATGCGACAACGGGGCCCGCCAGGGGGCCCCGTCCTACCTCGTCAACTCCGGCGATCAACGGGCCCGCGGTTTTCCGAAGCTCGCGCTCGATGGGCTTCCACCGAACCGTCACGGAACCCGTGCCCGGCGACTAAACCGTTGCTCTCGCTACGCTCGCTACTCGGCCGCCGCTCCGCCGGTCTCCGGCACCGCCACGCGCGTCTTCTTCTCGCGGATGCGCGTCGCCTTGCCGGTGAGGTTGCGAAGGTAGTAGAGCTTCGCGCGGCGAACGCGGCCGCGGCGAACCACCGCCACTTCGGCCAGCATGGGGCTGTGCACCGGGAAGATGCGCTCCACCCCAACGCCGTTCGAGATCTTCCGCACCGTGAACGTCTCGCTCACGCCGGAGCCGCGACGCGAGATGCACACGCCCTCGAACGCCTGAATGCGCTCCTTTTCGCCTTCCTTCACGCGCACGTTCACGCGAAGGGTGTCACCCGGACGGAACGGGGGAACATTGCGGAGCCACTCTTTCTGGGTTTCGATGAATGCATGCATATGACGCTCTCGAGCGACGGCTCAGGGGTAGTTCAAGTTGTCGGATAGAGACCTAGGATATTAGGCGCCGGAGTGGCCGAAGTCTAGTGGGGGCTTGGCGTTGGGCGATGGGCGTTGGGCGATGGGCGGCGTTACTCCTCGGCCGGCTTACGTGCGCCCCGCTTGCTGCGTTCGCGCGTCAGGCGGTCGCCCTCGGCCCGGCGCCACTCGTCGATCTTCTTGTGGTCGCCTGACAAGAGCACGCCGGGCACCGTCAGGCCCCGATACTCGGGCGGCCTCGTATAGCTCGGCGCGCTCAGCTCGCGTTCGAAGAACGAGTCCGTGCGCGCGCTGTCGTGGTCGGACATCGCGCCCGGCAGCAGGCGCACCGCCGCGTCGATGATGGCGAGCGCGGCTGGTTCGCCGCCGCTCAGCACGAAGTCGCCGAGTGAGATCTCTTCGGTGGCGAGGTGGTCGGCAACGCGCTGGTCGACATCCTTGTAATGGCCACACAACAGGGTCAGCTCGCTGCCCGCCGCGAACCGCACCGCATCGGCATGCGTGAACGTTCTGCCCCGCGCCGACATCAGCACGATCGGCGACGTGGCGCCGAGTGCCTCGACGGCCTCGAAGAACGGGCCGGGCTTCATGACCATGCCGGCCCCGCCGCCGTACGGGTAATCGTCGACGGTGCGATGCCGGTCGTGCGTGTAGTCGCGCAGATCGACCACGTTGTATTCGACGCTGCCCGCTTCCTTCGCCTTCGACGGAATGCTCAAGCCGAGCGGTGTCGTGAAGAACTCGGGGAAGATCGTGACGACGTTGATTCGGAGCACAGAAAGAGATCCTTCGCTTCGCTCAGGATGACAGTGCGTAAATCGCTCAGGATGACAGCGCGTTAATCGAGCAGGCCGACCGGTGGGTCGATCACGATGCGCCGCGCCTCGCGATCGAGGCTCGTCACGATGCGGTCGTACGGAATGAGCACGGTGCGGCCGGGCTCGCGCTCGACGTCGAGCGTGAGTCCCTGCGGCAGCTCGTACGTCGCGACGACGGTGCCGATGACATCGCCGTTTTCCATCTCCACGCGCATGCCGGGCAGTTCGTGGACGTACACTTCGTCGTCGCCGAGCGGTTGAAGCTCGTCAGCGGGCAGGAGGAGGAATCGTTCGCGCCAGGTGTCGGCGACCGAGCGATCGTCGATCTCCTCGAAGTGCACGATGTAACCACCCTTGAACGGCGTGGCGCTGGCGACGTGCAATTCCTTGCCGTCCTTGGCACGATCGCCGCTTGGGGTACCCGCAAAAACGCGACGGCCGGGCGCGAAGACCGCGTCCGGCTCGTCGGTGATTGCCTCGACGACGAGATCGCCGCGAATGCCGTGGGCTTTGCGAACGCGTCCAACGATGACGAGATCCATGTCGCGATGGGCGGTGGGCGATGGGCGATGGGCGTGCGATCGTGTCGCCCACGCCCAACGCCTATCGCCCATCACGTTACTCCGCGGGCGTCTCTCCGACCGGCACGGCGGCCGCGGTGAGCTTGCGGCCGAGGCGCGCTTCGTGACGCGACTTGAGAATGCCGGCTTTGCGGAGCAGCGAGCGGACGGTGTCCGTGGGCTGCGCGCCGTTGTCGAGCCAGTAATTGACGCGGTCGCTCTTGAGATTGAGCGCCTGCTCGCCCGAACGAGGAGCGTACTGGCCGACGATCTCGATGAACTTGCCGTCGCGCGGGCTCCTCGAGTCGGCGACGACGATGCGGTAGCTCGGCTGCTTCTTGCGGCCGGTCCGACGGAGGCGAAGCTTGACTGCCATTAGTAAATCCTCATTCAGGTTTCGTGGTGCTTCCGGGCTCCTCGCGCGTCGACCAACCGATCGACCGCACCCGGGTCTGCGCTGGGCGGTGGACGATGGGCGTTGGGCGTGAAACGGCGCAGTTTGCACTGCCCATCGCCCAGCGCCCAGCGCTCATCGCATCCCAAACATATTCGGCCGGAACTTCCCGCCGCTCTGGGCGGCGCCCGACGCCTTCTTCATCATCTTCTGCATCTCGCGGAACTGCTCGAGCAAACGATTCACCTCGCTGATCGGCCGCCCCGCGCCCTTCGCGACCCGCGCCCGGCGCGAGCCGTTCATCATTTCCGGACGCTTCCGCTCCTCGAGCGTCATCGACAGCACGATCGCTTCCACGTGCTTCATGCGCTTGGGATCGGCCGCCTTGACCTGCTTGAGCATTTTCGCATTGACGCCCGGGAGCATCTTGAGCAAGCCCTCGAGCGGTCCGAGGCGCTCGATCTGCTTCATCGCCGCCAGGAAGTCGGTCAAGTCCATGCCTTCCTTGCGGACCTTCTTTTCCAGGCGCTTCGCTTCGTCGGCATCGAATGCCGTCTGTGCTTTCTCGACGAGCGTGACGATGTCGCCCTGCTGGAGAATGCGCCCCGCCATGCGCTCCGGATAAAACTCCTCGAGCGCATCGGGCTTTTCACCGACGCCGATGTATTTGATCGGCTTCTTCGTGACACCGTAAATCGACAGCGCCGCGCCGCCGCGGGCATCGCCGTCCATCTTCGTCAGGATGACACCGGTGACGTGCAGGCGCTGATCGAAGCCTTGCGCGATCTTCACCGCGTCCTGGCCGGTCATGCCGTCGGCGACGAGCAGGATCTCATCCGGATGGATGGCGGCCTTGAGCCGCTCCAGCTCCTGCATCATGTCGTCGTCGATCTGCAGGCGGCCCGCGGTGTCGACGATCACGACACGGTCGCGCGCACGCTTGGCGTCTTCGATGCCGGCCTTCGCGATCTTCACGACGTCCTGCGTTCCGCGATCGGCATACACGGGTACGTCGAGCTGCTGCCCCAGCGTCTCGAGCTGATCGATAGCCGCCGGCCTATAGACGTCGGCCGCCACCAACCGCGTCGGACGATTCTCGAGCTTGAGCTTGCGCGCGAGCTTGGCGGCCGTCGTCGTCTTTCCAGAACCTTGAAGTCCGACCATCATCACGACGGTTGGCGGCACCGAGCTGAGCTTGAGCGCCTCGCGCTGCTCGCCGAGCATGGTGGTGAGCTCGTCGTAGACGATCTTGACGAGCTGCTGGCCGGGCGAAACCGTGCGCAGCTGCGCGACGCCGACGGCCTTCTTCTCCACGCGCTCGAGGAACTCGCGCGTCAACTGGAAGTTGACGTCCGCCTCGAGCAACACGCGGCGGACTTCGCGAAGGCCTTCCTTGATGTCGGCTTCGTTGAGGACGCCGCGGCCGCGAAGGCGCGCGAAGGTGGCTTCGAGTTTCTCTGACAGCTCGTCGAACATAGACCAGGAAAGGTAGCGGATGCGCCGAGGCAATTCAAGACGGCGCTACTAGCTAAAGGCTAATCGGTGTTATACTTACGTGATTGAGGCCGGGGACCGTGCCCCCCGGAACGACTGTTGCGCGACCTCGAGGTCTATGGCGAAAGCTCAACGCAAGGACGACATCCTCAAGTCGGAGCTTCCTCCGACCCTGCCGCTCATGGCGCTGCGCTCCACGATCGTCTACCCCTTGGGGACGATCGCGGTGCAGATGGGCGCTCCGGAAAACCTCTCGCTGCTGCGCGCGCACGAAGAGCCTGGGCTCATCGTCGCGCTGGTCGTGGCGAGCGGCGATCACGACGAACCGATCGACTCGTCGCGGTTTCACGGACGCGTCGGCGTCGCGGCGCGCGTCCACGAGCGCATCAATCTGCCGGGCGATACCGTGCAGATCACGCTACAGGGACTCAGGCGCATCGTCATCGACGAGATGGTGCAGACCGAGCCCTATCCGATCGCGAACGTGCGCGCCGCGCGCGAGACGCCGCCGGCGCCCGACGAGCTCGACGACCTCATAAGCCGCGTCGTCTCGTCCGCCGAGACGCTGGCCGAGCTCGTGGATCGCATTCCGGATGAAGTGCCGGCGATTCTCAAGATGAACGTCAGCGATCCGGGCCGCTTCGCCGATCTCGCCGCGACGAATATGAATTTCCGCATCGCCGACAAGGACGAGGTGCTGCAGCGCCTCGACGTCGGGCAGCGGCTGCGCTTCATCCTCACGCGGCTCGAGCGCGAAGTCGCCCGCGCGCGCGTGATGGAAGACGTGAAGCGTCAGACCGAGATCAAGATCGAGCAGCACCAGCGCGAGTTCTATCTGCGCCAGCAGCTGCGCGCGATCCAGGCCGAGCTGGGCGAAGCCGATCCGGGCGAGAAGGAAGCGATCGACATCCTGCGCAAGATCGACGACGCGAAACTGCCGGAGAAAGTCGGCCAGGAAGCGCGGCGCGAGACGGAGCGCATGCGGATGCTCTCGCCGGCGTCGAGCGAGTATCAGGTCGTGCGCACGTATCTCGATTGGGTGCTGTCGCTGCCGTGGAACAAGAAATCGGGGCAGGAAGAAATCGACCTGAAGAGCGTCGAAGCGGCGCTCGACGAGCGGCACTACGGGCTCGATGAAGCGAAGGAGCGCATCATCGAGTACCTCGCGGTGAGAAAACTGCGAGGCGGCGATCCGCACGGGCCCATCCTCTGCTTCGTCGGGCCGCCGGGCACCGGCAAGACGTCGCTCGGCGAAGCGATCGGCAAATCCATTGGACGAGAGTTCTACCGAATTTCCGTGGGCGGCGTGCGCGACGAGGCCGAGATTCGCGGCCACCGGCGGACGTACGTGGGCGCGATGCCGGGGCTCATCATCCAGGCGCTGCGGCGCGTGGCTGTTAAAGATCCGGTATTAATGATCGATGAAATCGACAAGATGTCGGGAGGCGGCCCGTCGGGGGATCCCACCGCGGCGATGCTCGAAGTGCTCGATCCCAGCCAGAACAACTCGTTCGTCGATCACTACCTGAACCTGCCGTTCGATCTGTCGCAGTGCCTGTTCATCTGCACGGCGAACAACATCTTCGACGTCCCCGCTCCGCTCCGCGACCGCATGGAGATCATCAAGATCGCCGGCTACACGGTCGAGGAGAAAGTCGAGATCGCCTGGCGGTACCTGCTGCCGCGGCTGCTCGAGGAGCACGGCATCGGCGACAAGGACCTCCAGTTCACCGACGAGTCGCTGTCGTTCATCTCGAACCGCTATTCGCGCGAGGCGGGATTACGAAACTTTGAACGCAACCTCGCGGCGATCATGCGCAAGCGCGCGCGCAAGAAGGCCGAAGGCGAAGAGGGCGCGTGGATCGTCGACGTCGACAAGGTCGAGGAAGTGCTCGGCATTCCGCGCTACGCGGTCGAAGAAGCCGAGAAGGTGCCGGAGGTCGGCGTGGTGACCGGTCTCGCGTGGACGTCGACGGGCGGCGACATCATGCTGATCGAAGCGCTCAAGATGCCGGGTCAGGGTCGCATGACGGTCACGGGGCAGCTCGGCGACGTGATGCGCGAGTCGGTCGACGCGGCATACTCGTACGTGCGCTCGCGCGCGACGCAGCTCGGCATCGACGAGTCGACGTTCCGCGAGGCGGATCTGCACATTCACTTGCCGGCCGGCGCCATTCCGAAAGACGGGCCGAGCGCGGGCATCACGCTCACGCTTGCCATCGCGAGCGCGCTCAGCGGACGGCCCGTGCGGCGCGACGTGGCGATGACCGGCGAAGTCACGCTGCGCGGCAAGGTGCTCGAAATCGGCGGCGTGAAGGAGAAGGTGCTCGCGGCATATCGTTCGGGGCTGCGTGAAGTGATCATGCCCAAGTCGAACGAGAAGGATTTGCGCGACGTGCCCGAAGAGGTGCGCAAGAACATGGCGTTCACGTTCGTCGACAAGATGGACGAGGTGCTCCATCTCGCGCTCTTGCCGCCGGTGCCCGAGGAGTTGGCGGATGCGGTGCAGCCGGAGCCGTCGCCGGGCCTCGCGGGCGCGACGACGCCGGCGGATCGCGCGGAGGCGGAGGCGGCGCTTTAACGTCATCCTCGCGAACGAGCGAAGCGAGGAAGACGAGGACCTGCTCTTGGGAACGCCGTTCGCAGGAGCAGATCCTCGACTCGCCTTCGGCTCGCGAGGATGACAGCGTTGTGTGTTACGCCCGCGAAATCAGATAGAGGAGCAGCCCCACCAACCCGCCAACGATCGTCCCGTTGATGCGGATGAATTGCAAGTCACGCCCGATCGCCAGCTCCACGCGACGCGACGTCAGATCCGGATCCCACGCCGCCACGGTCGACGCGATCAGGTCCGCCACTTCATCCTGATACCGCGACACCAGGAACGCCGCGATGTCGACCGCGAAGTCGTCCATCTTCGCGAGCAGCTCGGGATCCTGCAGCGCCTTCTGCCCGAACGTGGTCAGCGCATGCTCGATCACGTTCGGCGCCGACCCCTCGGGCTTCTCGGCATGGCGCGCGAGCGCTTCCTTCGCCTCGTCCCACAGCGTCGCCGAGAATCGGCGCGCCGCATCGTTGTCGAGGAAGTCTTCCTTCCACGCGTCGACGCGCGCCGCGAACTCCGGCGACGTATTCAGCCGCTCGACGAAGTTGTCCAGCGCCACGTCGAAGCGCTGCCGCAGCGCATGATTGCGATCGGCGGCCAGCTCGGCGAGCAATCGTTGAATCGCCCCGAGCACGCGCTTGAAGATCTTGTTGTCGACGGACGACGGCACCCACCACGGCGTCTCGCGCTCGATCCGCTCGCGAATGACGTCGGCATTCTCATTCACCGTGACCGACGCAAGCTGAATCACTTCGTCCAGCACTTCCTGATGGCGGTCGTCCTCGGTCATCACCGTCAGCACTTTCCCGAGCAGCGGCGCCAGGTGCATCGTGCGCATGCGTTGAGCGAGCGTCCGGTCGAGCACGTCCTGCACGTCCTCGTCGCGCAGCATTTGCGCCGCGGAGCTCAACGCGCTCGCCGCACTGCGCGAGATCGTGCGCGCGTTCTGTGAATCGGCCAGCCATTCGGCCAGGCGCTCGCCGACGCGCAGCGAACGAAAGCGATGCTCGATGACGTCGCGCGTGAGAAAATTGCGCTGCACGAAGGCGCCGAGTGTGCGGCCCACGCGATCTTTCTTCGCCGGCACGATGGCCGTGTGCGGGATCGGAATGCCGAGTGGGTGACGGAACAGCGCGGTGACCGCGAACCAGTCCGCTATGCCGCCGACCATCGCCGCCTCGGCCGTCGCGCGCACGATGCCAAGCCACGGATACCGCGATTCGAGGAGCCGCGCGACGACGAACAGCGCCGTCGCCGCGACGAGCAGCAGCGTCGCGAAGCGCTTCATTCGATCGAGGCGCGCCTGGCGATCAGCCTCGTCGTGCATCGCGACCGGCTCGAGCCGCGTCACCGCGGCAGACGGCGAGCCGCCGGCCAAGCGAAGCGGCTCGCTCACCGCGGTGTCACGTGCACTTTCGCGAAGTCGACGAGGTTCGTGCTCTCGCCCGCCGGCACGTCGACGTACAGGACGACGGGCCGCCCGTTGATCTCACGCACGTCGACGTCGATGGTGCGCGTCGGCGACTCGAAGTGGCGCAGCTCGGCGGTGATGCGCGGCAGGCGATTGAATCGCTCGCGCATGACCTGATCGACGGCGTCGATGAACTCGACGCCGTCCTGGCGCGTATCCCACACCGTGGCCCAGACGAGCGCGTCGCCTTTGGGCGTTTTCACGAGCGCATATCGATCGCCGTCCCAGCCGTTCGATGCGCGAATCGACATGTCCTGGTTGCGCGTGTGCGCATACAGATAAATGCGCGTGCCGAATTCGCCGAAATCATTCTGATCGACGGTGCCCGGAATGGGCGGCAGCACGATCGTGCTCGGCACGTCGCGCGTCTTGGCGAAGTAGGCCGAATCGTGCATCAGCTGCTTGGTCGAGATCGGCAGGCTGTCGAAGGGCATCTTTTTGCCTTCGTGCGCCTTGAAGCGGCGCACGAAGTCGGCGCCGTTGATGTACGGAAAGAGCATCGACTCCTGAATCGCCAGCGGTGCCGACGAGAAGACCGGCTGCGTCTTCATGTTCTCGCGAATCGTCTGGCGAATGGCGTCCCAGCCGCCGGGGAACTGCGCGGCGATGTTGCCGCTGCCACCCGAGAGCAAATACAAGGACTCGTACGTCGCCTGTCCCTCGACGACCGCCGATGCCGCCGCGGCGCGATCGTCGTCGCCGGTAATGTGTTCGAGCGAATCGAGATTCGTGTACTGATCCTGCAGCGCGTGAATCAGCTCGTGCATGATCGTGATGCCGGTGTACTCGTCCGGCGCGTTGTTCACGACGTACAAGACCTTCGTCTTCGGATCGTAGTATCCGATGATCTGCTCGGTGAGGAGCTTCACGTACAGGTTGGTCAGATTCATGGTGTCGGGAATCAGGCCGAGCACCCTGAAGACCGCTTCCTGGTTGGCGAGGTCTTTCTTCACCGCCGTATCCTGCATGCGCTGCAGGAGGAATTCGCGGACCTGGTCACGCGTGCGCAGCTCGAGCTTGGGCGGCGCCTTGAACTTCACGCCGAGCGCGTTCTCGATCTGCGGAATGTCGTCGGCGACTTTGTCGGCGAAGGGACCGTTTCCGACGTTCGCGCGCTCGCGGCATGCGGTGGCGGCGAGCGCGATGACCGCGAACAGTACGTGCCGGCGCATCATGCGGTCCTCATGCGGCGGGACTTTCCTCCCACGCCACCTCGACGCCGGCCATGAGCCCGACGACGCGCGCGATGTCATGCCCGCGAATCACGATGCCTTCCTCCATCAGGCGATGGGCGAGATCCGACTCGAGCGGCGCCAACGCACCCGGTCGCGACGCGCGTGTCGTGGCCTCGGCCGGCACGCCCTCGGCGGGACCGCCGACCGGCGCGGGCGCGCCGACGAACAACGCCTCGAGCTCGGCGCCGAAGCGCTCGAACGCGCTCGGAGACTCGCGCGATTCGCGTGACTCGCGCTCGCGCCGTTCGCTCGCCTGTTTCTTCTCTTCCGCTTCGCGGACACGCTCGTCGCGAGCGAGCTGTTTGAGGAGCTCCACGCGCTGGCGAATCAGCTCTCCGGTGGCCGGCGAATACTCGGTGACGGCCTGCAGGTGCGCGCACGCTTCGTCGATCGCGTCGATCGCCTTGTCGGGGCGCATGCGGTCTTTGACGTGGCGGTCGGTGAGCTTGACCGCGGCGCGCAGCGCTTCGTCGGAAATGAGCACATTGTGATGCCGCTCCAACCGCTCCTTCCGCGCCTCGAGAATTTCCATCGTCTCGAGCTCGCCGAGCTCGCGGACGACCACCTTCTGGAAGCGGCGCTCCAGGGCCGGATCGCCCTCGACCCATTTCTCGTATTCGCCGCTGGTCGTCGCGCCGATGACGCGGAAATCGCCGCGCACGAGCGCGGGCTTGAGCATGTTGGCGGCATCCATCGCGGTGCCGATCGCCGTTCCCTGCCCGATGAGATTGTGCAGCTCGTCGATGAACAGGATCACGTCGGCCGCCGACGTCGCCTCGGCCACGATCGCGCGAACGCGCTCCTCGTACTGGCCGCGATACGTCGTACCGGCGAGCAAGGCCATGTGGTCCAGCGAAAGCAGCCGCGCCTGGCGCAATACGAGCGGAACGCTCTCGGCCGCGATGCGCTGCGCCAGGCCTTCGGCGATGGCTGTCTTGCCGACGCCCGCCGGCCCGACGAGCGTCGGGTTGTTCTTGCCGTGGCGCAGCAGAATGTCGATGACGCGCGCGACTTCGTTGTCGCGGCAGCGGACCGGCTCGAGCCGTCCGGCACGCGCGTCGGCGGTCAGGTCGCGGGTGAATCGCGCGAGTGAGCCACCGGCGGACTCGTTGCGGAGATATTCACCGATCATTGGTCAACGCGAGCATAGGGTCATCCCGAGCGTAGCGAGAGATCTGGCATCACGATAGAGGGACTGGCCACTCGGACCTGTACAGCAGATCCCTCGCTTCGCTCGGGATGACAGTCAGGCTCGGGTCAACCACGCCAACAGGGCGTCTCCCCAAAACAACGTCAATAAAGCCGCCGGTGCTAAAAATACCCCGAACGGCACCAACGGCGTCTCGAACGGCGGCGAGCCGAGCGCGAGCTCCGTCTGCTCGCGCGCGTGCCCACGGCGCAGCAACGCCACCGGAATCACGACGCCGGCGAACGCCACCGCACCAAGCGTGGCGCCCAGGAACACGGTGATCAACGCGCGCGTCGGTCCGAGTGCCGCACCGACGAACGCCATGAGCGTCACATCGCCCAAGCCCATTGCTTCGCGCTTCGTCATCACCTCGCCAAGCCAGCCGACGATGGCGATCATTCCCGCGCCGGCGCATGCACCGACCAGTGCATCGTACGGCGTGGCAAACACCTGGGTTTCGCCAAGGAAGAACGCGAGCACGGACGTCACGAGGGCGAACATTAAACCGAACAGCGTAAAGCCGTCGGGGATGAGATAGTGCTGCGCATCCGTCATCGCGACGCCCAGCAGCACGGTGGAGAACACGCCGACGCGCAGCGCGGTGAACGTGAAGCCGTAGTAGCGGGCGATGAGCAACCAGCCGATCGCGACGATGAGCTCGATCGCCGGGTACATCACCGAAATTGGCTCGTCGCAGCAGCGGCAGCGGCCGCGCAACGCGACCCAGCTCAGGATGGGGACGTTCTCGAACCAGGCGAGCTGATTGCCGCATCGCGGACAGCGCGATCGTGGCTTGATGATCGACTTCTCGCGCGGCCAGCGCACGATGCAGACGTTCAGGAACGAACCGGCGCACGCCCCGAGGAGGAACGCGTACATCTGCGCGAGGACTGGGGGAACCAGTGGGACGAGTGGAACGAGAGAAACGGCGTTGGTCACCGACGGAGCTCGTAGAGAAGGATGCCCGCCGCGACGGCCACGTTGAGTGATTCGACCGTCGAAGCGATGGGAAGCGCGACCAGCTTGTCCGCGCGATCCCGTGTTTGGGTGGAAAGCCCGCCGCCCTCGTTCCCCACGACGAGTCCGAGCCGCAGTGGTGCGGCTTGGGCCTCGATCGATTCGCCGGAGGCGTCAGCGGCCCAGATCGCCAGGCCGTGCGCCCGGCGGAACGTATCGAGATCGTCCCAGGTGCCGGAGAAACAGGGATGGTGGAAGTGCGCCCCCATCGCGCTACGGACGACTTTGGAGTTCCAGAGGTCAACCGTTCCCGGCAGGGAAAAAGTTGCCGAGGCTCCCAGGGCCGCCGCCGTACGAAGTATCGTCCCGACGTTGCCGGGATCCTGCACGGCGTCCAGAACGAGGAGCCTCATCGACTCAGCCGGCGTCAGCTCGGCCAGGGTGCCGCCGGGAATGACCGCGACCGCCAGGATCCCCTGCGGCGACTCGGTCTCAGCCGCACTTTCGAACTCGCGGTGGTCGACCTCGTCGACTGGAATGCCTTTGGCTTTGAGGTCTTCAACGAGGGCAGTACCGCGCGAGTTGTCGGCCAGCCCCGGACCGGTGAGGAGTCCCCGGATCTCGAGCGACGAGCGCGACAATTCCTCGACGGTTCGGATACCTTCCGCGATGAACAGCCCTTGGCGTTCCCTCGCTTTTCGGCGGCGGAGATCGCGGGCGAGGGTGAGCAGTTTCATGAGGAACGGGGTACGAAGAATCAGGCAAGCCAGGCAGAGCGCGAAACATGCATTGCCGGCGGTAGAAGCCACTCGGTGACGGGGCACCAACCTATGAGACGATTGTTGGCTGGCGCGGCAATGACCGCCGCCATGGGACTGGCGGGATGCGCAATCTCGCAGCAACAGGAAGTGCAGATCGGCGCGGAGCAGGCGCAGCAGGTCAACTCGCAGCTGCCTATCGTGCAGGATCCGGCGGTCAACCGGTATCTGAACACGCTGGGCGACTCGATTGCGCACGTCACGTCGCGCGCGGATCTCGACTGGCACTTCTACATGGTGAACACGAACGATTTCAACGCGTTCGCGCTGCCGGGCGGCTACATCTACGTGAATCGTGGCGTGGCCGAGCGGTCGGACACCATGGACCAGTTCGCGTCGGTGATCGCGCACGAGATCGGCCACGTCGTGCTGCGCCATTCCGTCAAGCAGATGGAGCAGATGCAGGGCGCCAACCTGGGCGCAACGGCGCTCTGTGTGCTCACGAGCATTTGCAACTCGGGCATCGCGCAGGCGGGTATTCAAGTGGGCGGCGCGGCGGTATTCGCGAAGTTCAGCCGAACGGACGAAGCGCAGGCTGATGCGGCGGGCGTGGATGAGCTGGTACGGGCGGGCATCAACCCGAACGGCATGCCGCAGATGTTCGAGAAGCTGTTGGCTGAGCGGCAGTCGCAACCCGGGGCGCTGGACGCGTTCTTCGCGGATCACCCGCTGGAGGAGGATCGCATCACGGCGTCGCGCGACCAGGTGGCGAAGGTGAACCCGGCGATCATCCGGACGCTGACGACGGACTCGCCGGCGTTCCAGCAGTTCAAGCAGCGCGTAAGAACGTTGCCGGCGCCGCCGCAGACGCGGGCGAGGTAGAGATACGCTCGTCATCCCGAGCGAGCGAAGCGAGTCGCTGCGCGCCTCCGCTCGGGATGACGAGTGCTAGAGCCGCCCCACCACCCCCCGCACCAGCGCCTTGAACTTCCCCGCCACCCGCTCGGTGGTCTCCAGCACCTCGGCATGCGTAATAGGATTATTAGATAATCCACATGCCAGATTTGTAATACAGCTGAATCCGAGCACCCGCATGCCCCGCGCGCGGGCCACGAGCACTTCGGGGACCGTGGACATGCCCGTGGCATCCGCGCCGAGCAGCGCCAGCATCCGCACCTCGGCCTGCGTCTCGTACGCAGGACCGGTCAGCGCGGCGTAGACGCCCTCGCGCAAGTTGATCCCCTGCTCCGCCGCGACCGCGCGCGCGATGTCCGAGAGACCGCGGTCGTACGGCTCGGACATGTCGGGAAAGCGGATGTCGCCCTCCTCCACCGCGCCGATCAGCGGATTCTGGAACATCAGATTGATGTGATCGCGAATCAGCATCAGATCGCCCGGCTGCCACAGGCGATTCACCCCACCGGCCGCATTCGACACGATCAGCGTCCGCACGCCAAGCGCGTCGAGCACGCGCGCGGGAAACGCGGCGAGGCGAACGTCGTGCCCCTCGTATAAATGGAAGCGTCCCGCGAGCGCGACGACGAACTTCCCGGCGAGGGTGCCGGCGATCATTGCACCCGCATGCCCCGCAACGGTGGCGTTCGGAAAGCCTGGAATCTCGGCGTACGGTACGCGTGCGACTGCGTCGATCTCGTTCGCGAGTCCGCCAAGCCCGGAGCCGAGCACGATGGCGGCGGCGGGTGTCCTGGCCCCGACTTTCGCGTGCAGCATCTCCGCCGCGGTGCGCGCCGCACTCGTACCAAACTCACTCATACCGCGCCCCGCAGTCCGTCGATTTCCTGCTGCGCGGCGGTGAGCAGCGTCTCGCGTTCCGCCCAGGGCAGAAACGCACTCTCGAACGAGTTGAGCGCGATCGCGCACAATTCATCGAAGTCAAACCCCATCTTCGTGGCGGCGAGCACGTACTCGTCGGTGAGCGTCGTACCGCTCATCAAGCGATTGTCGGTGTTGAGCACGACGTTCATGCCGGCGTCGAAGTAGCGGCGCAGCGGGTGCTTCTCGTACGACTCCACGGCGTGCGTCTGTACGTTGCTGGTGAGACAGATCTCGAGCGCGATGCGCCGGTCGTTCACATACTGCGTGAGCGATTCGTCTTCGTACAGCCGAGTCGCGTGACCGATGCGATGCGCGCCGCAAACGTGCACTGCGTCGCGGACGTACGACGCGTCCGCGCCTTCGCCGGCGTGACAGGTGCACGCGAGATCGTTCTCGCGCGCGTAGGCGAACGCCGCCGCATGTGCCGAGGCTGGATTGCCCAGCTCTCCGCCCGCGAGGTCGAACGCGACGACGCCGCGCCGCTTGTACGCCACGGCCAACCGCGACAGTTCCATCGACACGTCGGGCGACAGATGACGCAACCCGCAGACGATCACGCGCGCCATCGCCCCGCCCTCACGCTCGGCGCGCTCCAATCCGCGCAGCGGCGCCTCGACCGCTTCACCGAGCGACAATCCCTTACGCACGTTGAGCACCGGTGCGTACCGCACCTCGATGTACCGCACGCCATCCTTCGCCGCGTCGATCGACAGCTCGTATGCGATCCGCTCGAGCGCGTCGGCGGTTTGCATCACCGACAACGTCACGTCGAAGCGCGCGAGATAATCTTCCAGGCTCCGCGCGTCATCGACGCGCATGTACTCGCGCAGCGAGTCCACGTCGTCCCGCGGCATGGCGACCTTGTATTCCGTGCCGAGGTCGAGCAACGTCGCCGGACGTACGGATCCGTCGAGGTGACAGTGCAACTCCGCCTTCGGCAAGCGCCGAAGGAGCTCCGAGTGGATGAGCGTCACGAGGGTCAGCTCTCCACGTCAGACGACGCGGCGCGGTCGCGGTTGGCGATGAGGCGAAGAATCGAGCCGGCGCTCATGGGCGTCGACGTGTCGATCGGCAGTCCGCGACTATCGGTAATGAGGCGGCGTCCGTCCACGACCTCGTCGGCCGCGGCGCCGTCGAACGCGCGCACTGCGTCCAAGGCGCTCGCGTCGCGCGGGACGTCGACTCCAGAGGCATTTACGAATACTCGAATGGTATCAGGCATGTGCGAGAATCATCATGGAATCCATGCACCCGCCGAAGGGACGCTACGGCGCGCGCAAGAGCCTGGGAATCGCCTCGGCCGGCACGATCTTCCAGTTCCGATGAAAATAATCACTCGGGTGAATGGTGCCGCGGTTGCGCACCTCGTCGATCAGCAACTGCCGGATCTCGAGCTGCCGGTCGTACACCACCGGCGCACCACGCAGCATCGAGAAGCCGCCGCCGCCCGTCTGCCGATAGTTGTTGAGCGCCATCGTGAAGCTGTCCGTCGCCGCGACGGGCCGGCCGTTGTACTCGAGCTGCGTCACGCGCTCGCCCACCGGTCGCGACACATCGAGCGTGTAATCCACGCCCGCGACAACATCGTAGTTGAAGCCGGGAATCTGCGGATCGACGTCCACCGTCCCGTCGTCGCGCCGGCGGAAATAGCGGGCGCTCTGCTCGAGGTACGCGCGCAGCTGCGCGCCGGAGATCTTCACGGCGCGCAGCGTGTTGTCGTAGGGATAGAGCGCCGCGAGCCGTGCGACCGTGATCGGGCCCGGTCCCATCGATGCGCTCGTCTCGAACACCGCCGTCGACGCGAGCTGCGCCCCGGAGATCTTGCGCTCCACCTCGAGCACGAAGTCGGTGATCGGCGAATCGATCACGCGCGCCGAATCGGCGCGCCAGGCCACCGGCGTGTTACCGATGGCGGCCGTCGCATAGCGGAGCGTCGCGCGATGCCCTTCCGCCGTCACCGCAAGCACCGCCGGACTCTCGCGATGATGCAGCATCTGCACGGTGGTGCTTCGGCGGGACACAACCTGATACCGTCCGTTGCGACGCTCGACGACGAGATGCGCGACGCCGACGCTCTGCGCCCAGTTCTTCGGTTGCATCAGGAGCGTGGTGCCGATGAGCGTGTCCCGCATTTCCTTATGAGAATGCCCGTACACGATGAGATCGATGCCGCGCACCTCGTGCGCGACGCGCGCCGCGACGTTCTCGCTCGGAACGCCAGTCGACACGGTGTCGTAGCTCGACGGCTCGTCGAGCCCCGAGTGCAACAACACGATGACCACGTCGGCGCCTGAGTTCCGCGCGTCGCGCACGGCATCGCGCACTTCGGGCACGATGTCGCGAATCACCACCCGCCCAGCGAGGTTGTCGCGATCCCAGACCATTGAACCGGGCGTCGTCGCGCCCACCAACGCGACGCGCACGCCGCGTCGCGTCGAGAGCGCCCAGCCGCGAAACCGCCGGCGGCCATCGGGCGAATACGCATTCGTCGCGAGCAGCGGGAAGCTCGCTTCGGCGATCGCGCGATCGAGATACGCCACGCCGTAGTTGAACTCGTGATTGCCGATCGCGGCCGCGTCGTACTGAATGGCGTTCATCGCGGCGATGACGGGATTCCGCATCGTGGTGTCGACTCGAGCCGCCACATACGCCAGTGGACTGCCCTGAATGATGTCGCCCGCGTCCACGACGATGGGGTACGTCACCGACACCCGGCGCAGCGAGTCGACGACGGTCGCGACGCGCGCCAGACCGCGCAGCGAATCGGGGGCATCGGCGTAATAGTCCCACCCGCGCACGCGCCCGTGCACATCGGTGGTCGCCGCAACGACCAGATCGACGGATCCGTTACCTTGCAACGGGCTCACGCCCGTGCACGCCGCGCACAAAAGGCAGGCGGCGACGCTCCAGAATCTTCGCATCTTCCAACCTAGTCGCCGCGCGCGGTCCGATACCAGATTGTGACACTCCCACGCCTTTTTTTCGCCCAGCGGGACCACGAGCTTTCTCCCTGCGTGACCAGTCCGCAAGCGGTGGTGGTGCGATGAAACCGTTCATCATCGGCATCGCGGGCGGATCGGGATCGGGCAAGTCCACGGTGGCCCGGAACGTCGCCCAGGCGCTGCACACGGAGACGGTCGCCTTCATCGACATGGACGCCTACTACCGGAACTACGCGACCCTGACGTTGGATGAGCGGCGCAAGATCAACTGGGACCACCCGGACGCGTTCGATTGGGAGCTATTGATCGACCAGCTGGGCCGACTCGCCTCGGGGGAGTCGATCGAGAAGCCGGTGTACGACTTCGTGACGCATACGCGCAGCGACAAAACGGTCGTCGTGCCGCCGGCGCAGGTCGTGGTGATCGACGGCATTCTGTTGTTCAGCGACGCACGCGTCCGTGATCTCTGCGACGTAAAAGTGTTTGTCGACGCCGACGCGGACATCCGGCTCATTCGGCGGATTCGCCGCGACATCAAGAAGCGGGGCCGTCCGCTCGATGAAGTGATCGAACAGTATCTCACCACCGTGCAACCGATGCATCTTCAATTCGTTGAACCCTCCAAACGCTACGCCGATCTGATCGTGCCTCGCGGCGGACACAACGCGGTGGCCATCGAGATGATCGTCGCGAAGATTCAGCGGCGCATCGCGCAAACGCGTTCGGCTCCAGGCGGACTTTCGAGCGAAGATGCGAAGCGCCCAGGTGAGCAATTATGACCACAACCGGCGAGCGCGTGCTCGTCGTCGACGACGAAGCGGACATCGTCGCGTTGGTGGCATTCCATCTCGTGAAGGCGGGCTATCGAGTCTCGACGGCGTCGACCGGTCCGGATGCCGTCGCCGCGGCGCGGCAGGAGCGGCCGGCGCTGATCGTACTCGACCTCATGCTTCCCGGCGCGTCCGGCTA
Organism: Gemmatimonadaceae bacterium; assembly: GCA_035606695.1. Taxonomy (NCBI): domain Bacteria; kingdom Pseudomonadati; phylum Gemmatimonadota; class Gemmatimonadia; order Gemmatimonadales; family Gemmatimonadaceae; species Gemmatimonadaceae bacterium. Next base: position 189,835 of record DATNEW010000043.1, on the reverse strand, counting down.
CGAAGTGCTCGAGCTGCTCCGCGCCAATCCCGCCACGCGCGACATTGCGGTGCTCATGCTCACCGCTCGCCGCGAAGAGCAAGATCGTATTAGAGGACTCTCACTCGGCGCAGATGACTATCTGACGAAGCCGTTCAGCCCGCAAGAGCTGGTGCTTCGCGTCGGCGCCATCCTGCGCCGCATGAGTGCCGGCGGCGTCGGGCCCGCCGACATCATCACGTTCGGCCCCGTCACCATCGACCGCGCGGAGCATCGCGTGACCGTCGAAGGACGATTGATCGACCTCACGCCGACGGAATACAAGCTCCTCCTCATTCTTGCCGAGCGGCGGGGCCGGGTGCAGAGCCGGGCGCATCTGCTCGAAACGGTGTGGGATGCCGCGCCCGACATTCAGACGCGCACCGTGGACATGCACGTGCAGCGCTTGCGCGCGAAGCTTGGGCCGGCGGGCGATGCGATCGAGACGGTGCGTGGGTTCGGCTACCGCATGAAGAGTCCCCCGCAGCGCACCTCCGTGTGACGCTCGCCAAACGGCTGCTCGTCGGGTCGCTCGTCATCGTCGTCGTCCTGATCGCGGGCATCGGTGCGATCGCCGGCAGCCGGTTGCGAACGCGCCTCGCGGAAGAAACGCAGCGCGAGCTCGAGCGCGAGGCGCGGCTCGTCGGCATCTCGTGGGTGCGCGGCATCGACGTCGACTCACTCGCCAATGCCGCGGGCGCGGCCCTCGGCCGGCGCGTGACGCTGATCGATTCGAGCGGCGTCGTCGAAGGCGACTCGGAGTTCGATGGCGAGGCGTTGCATCACCTGCAGAATCACTACAATCGAGTAGAGGTCGCCGCGGCGAGGCTGCATGGCGTCGGGCACTCGATGCGCATCAGTCCATCGGCCGGCGACGATGAAGTCTACGTCGCTGTGAAGCACCCGCTGGGCTACACCCGCGTGTCGGTGACCACGGCCAAGTTTCGCGAGATCGTCGCCGGCGCGCAGCGCGACGTCATCATCTCCGGCCTCATCGCGCTGCTGGGCGCGATCATTCTTGCGTATGCGTTCTCGCGCAGCGTCTCGCGGCCAATCATCGAGCTGCGCGACGTCGCGAAGGCCATCGCCGCCGGCGAGCTCGAACGCCGGCCCGCGCTGTCGGCGCCGGGCGAAATCGGCGATCTCGCGATGGCGCTGCATCGCATGACCGAGCAACTCGCCTCGCGATTGTCCGCGCTCGAGTCGGAGGATGCACTGCTCAACGCCGTGATCGAATCGCTCGACGAAGGCATTGTAGCGGTGAATGCGCGCGGCGACGTCGCGCGACTCAACTCGAGCGCGCGGCGCTTGCTCGCCTTGTCCGCGGCCGTGCCGTTCTCCACCGATCTCTTGCCGCCCGAACGTCTCATTCGCGAGGCGATTCGCGGCGCGACGTCCGGGGTCGCGACGGAGCCGACCGAGCTGGCGCTCGAGCATCGCAATTTACTCATCACGGCACGTCCGCTCGCCGACGGCGGTGCGGTGCTCGCGATTGCCGATCTCACGACGCAGCGCCGTCTCGAGACCATTCGCCGTGATTTCGTCGCGAACGTGTCGCACGAGCTCAAGACACCGCTCACCGTCATCGGTGGCTTCGCCGAGACGCTGCGCGATCGCGAGCTCGACGACGCAGACCGGCTTCGCTTCATCGATACCATCGAAGCGAACACGCGCCGCATGCAACGCATCGTCGATGATCTGCTCGATCTCTCGCGCTACGAGTCCGGCAACTGGGTGCCGAACATCGCGTCAAATGATCTGGCGGGCGTGGTACAGGACGTCTTCACGAGCGTGCATCGCGCCGCCGATTCAAAAGGACTCGCGCTCGCGTTCCAAGCGCCGGCCGAAGCGCGCCGGGTCGATGCGGATTCAACGGCGTTGCGGCAGGTGCTCACGAACCTCGTCGAGAACGCGGTGCGGCATACGAGTAGCGGCGGCATCACCGTTCGCGCCGAAGCCCCCGCGGCCGGCGGTACGACGATCAGCGTGCGCGATACGGGCAGCGGAATTCCGACGGAGCACATTGGCCGCATCTTCGAACGCTTCTATCGCGTCGATCCCGCGCGTTCGCGCGGTGAAGGCGGAACGGGACTCGGGCTCGCGATCGTTCGGCACCTCGTCGAAGCGCACGGCGGTGCGGTGCGCGCCGAGAGTGTCGTGGGTCAGGGCACGACCATCACCGTGCACTTTCCCGCGCGGCGCTCGCCGCCGGCCTGATTGCGAGGCGTTCTCGCAGCGCACGCTCGAACAGCGTGCGCCGCGACGACAGCCACTCCCGCGATTCACGCGCGAACGGCCGCGGATCGTCGAGACGAAACACAGCGTCGGTCTCCGCGCGCAGCGTGGTTGCGACGAAAGCCGCAACCGACCGCGCGCGGCTCATTCGACCGCCCTGAAGATTCAACCGCTCGGCTGAATGTCGCATGCGCACGGCGAGGTGATCGACGTCTCCCCAGAACCAGCGCATGCGTCTGCCAATAGCGTATTCAGGCTGATCGCGTCGCGCGTCCCCCAGTGCGGCGCGCACGAGCAAGCCGGGAAAGTCGACACCCGAATCGATCGCCAGCTGCAGCCCGCCCCAAAATCGCGCGTTCACTTCCATCAAATACGGAACGCCCGTGCGATTATCGATCTTGAATTCCACCATCGCCGGCCCGCGCCAATCCGCGGCGCGCAGCAACGCCTCGGATTGCTCGGCCAGTTGCGGATCGAGTGAAGCGCTCGTGCCGTAGGTCATCTCGCCGCCGGACGGCGGACGCTCGCGAATCCGTCGATGCGCGAATCGCGCGATCGCGCGGCCATCCCACATCAGGAACAGCGCAGCCAGACCGCTGCCGACAATCCGCTCCTGCGCGAGCAATGGAAACGCCGCGTCGTCGAGCGTCGCGGCGAGTCGCTCGAGCGACTTGCGGTCATTGGCGTACACGACGTCGAGCTTGCACAGGCGGCCGTTCTGCATGCGCACTGAGCACGATGGCTTGAGCACGACCGGAAAACGGAGCGCGCCGGTTACGGCACCGACGAGTTCTTCGCGGCGCGTGACGTAACGCTGTTCCGGCACCGTGATGCCGAACGACGCCGCGCATTCGATGACGCGCGACTTGTCGGAGAGTTGCGCGTGGCTTTCAGCTGATCCGAACGGAATCGTCGCCGGTAAGAATGCATCGCGCGCCGGCAAGAGCGTCTGGAGCGCGGCATCGGTGACCGGGATAATGACGTCGATCTGGTTTCGGCGCACTTCGTCGGCGACTCGGGTCGCGAACGCCGTCGGATCATCGCGCGCACCGGGCATCACGAGCTCGCGCGCGGTGAATCGCGAGACACCGGCCAACGATCGCGCATTCGACGACTGCACGAACACCCGATGGCCCGTGCGGCCGAGGGAGCGCACGATGGCGAGCGCGGCGCGTTGCTCGCCGTCGGTGACGAGGACACGCGCCTGTAGCGGCCGAGCTTGGTCGGCGCCGGAAATGAGTGGCACGATCCGATGTGTTTACAAATTCGACGCCAGCGAGGCGGCCGGCCGCGGGTCGTCCGTCTCGACATCCGCGCGGTCTGGGGCCGGGCGTTCTGACGCGTCTCATCATACTCTGACGAGCCTCACCATATATTGAAGCATGTCGTCGGCCATTTCCCTGGCGCGTGACGCGCCGCGCGGCGGTGTAGCACCGGGTCATCGGCGTGTCGCCGCGATCGACATCGGATCGAATTCGATTCGCCAGATCGTGGCCGACGTGTCGGCCGAAGGCGCCATTCAGGTCGTCGACGAAATGAAGGCGGCGCCGCGTCTCGCGTCCGGCCTCGCGGCAACCGGCGCCATCTCCGATACCTCGATGACCGCCGCGCTCGACGCCATCGAACGCATGGCGACGCTCGCGCGACAGCTCGGCGCCGAACGCATCGACGCCGTCGCGACGAGCGCGGTGCGCGAGGCGAGCAACGCCGCGGCGTTTCTCGCGCACATTCATCGCGTCACCGGACTCAAGGTGCGCGTCCTCTCCGGCGACGAGGAAGCGCGGCTCAGCTTTCGCAGCGCCGTCGCGCATTTCGACATGGGCGTCGGTCGCACGGTCGTGATGGACATTGGCGGCGGCTCGCTCGAGTTGGCGCTGACAGCCGAAGGTGTGATCGAACGGCTCACGTCCCTGCCCTTCGGCGCAATTCGCCTCACCGAAGAGTTCTTCAGCGACGGTGTGACGCCGAAGGCAGTTCGCAAGCTGCGGCGCGCCGTCGCCGACGGCATCAAGGACGAGTTGCCGCGGCGCGACTGGCGCGGCGCGCAGATCATTGGATCCGGCGGCACGTTCACGAACCTCGCCGGCATCTATCTCTCGCGACAAGGCATTCTCACCGCGCGATCGGTGCACGCGGCACACATCCCGCGGGCGGATCTCGAGCACATTCTCGACACGCTCGCGGATTTGCCGCCCGAGGAACGGCGCGAATTGCCCGGGCTCAATCCCGAGCGCGCCGACATCATCGTTGCCGGCGTCGCCACGGCCGCCGAAGTGCTGCGGCGTGTCGAGGGACGCGAGATCGTGGTGTCGCGCTACGGAATTCGTGAAGGGATTTTGCTCGAGGCCGCGCGCGTGGTGCCGACCATCGCCGATCCCGGCGAAGCGCGCGCCCGATCCGTCACCGAGTTCGCGCAGCGCTGTCACGTCGAGCAGCCGCACTCGTCACACGTGCAGGAGCTGGCGCTGATGTTGTTCGACGCGATCGGTCCGCGCATCGGCTGCACGCCCGACGATCGCGATGCGCTCTCCGACGCGGCGCTGCTCCACGACTCGGGATATCACATCAGCTACGAGCGGCATCACAAGCATTCGTACCATCTGGTGCTGCACGCCGACCTGCTTGGCATGCCACCATCAGAGCAGGTGGTGATCGCCAATGTCGCACGCTACCACCGGGGCGCACCGCCGAAGAAAAAGCATCGCAATTACGGCATGCTCGACAAGGCGCTGCGCCGGCGCATCAAGCTGCTCTCGGCCATGTTGCGTGTGGCCGACGGGTTCGACCGCGGGCACGTGAGCGCGGTGAAGGGACTCAAGGTCCGGTGGATGCAGCGCGCGCTGCGCGTCACGCCGATGCCGGCGCATGCCCGCGCATCGATGCGCCTCGAGATGTGGGGGGCGAATCGCAAGTCGGCGCTGCTCGCGGACGTGATCGGCGCGCCGGTCGAGATTGTCGCGCCCGACGGCGCCGTGCTGTCGTCGGAGACCATCGAGTCCGGCGAGCTGGAGTAGCACCGATCGCGTCGACACCGCGATCAGCAATCTCTCAATCGCCCGCGGACGGCGCGCTCTCGACTTCGTCACGCGCTGGGAACGACTCCCGCAGGCCGCCCCACGAATTGCGCAGGAGCCGCTCGTGCGACGCGCGCACTTGGCCGTTCGGCTGACGCTGTGTCCACTCGCCGTCGCAATTCAGTTCCCACGCCTGGCGATTGTCCTGCAGATACGTGGTCAGCAGTGCACGCAACCGTTCGTGCGATGCGCGACTCTCGACCGGCGCAACGGCTTCCACGCGCCGATCGAAGTTGCGCGGCATCCAATCCGAAGACCCGACATAGAACTCTTCGGCGCCCGCATTCTGGAAGTACCAGAGCCGGGAATGTTCAAGGAAACGGCCGATGATGCTCGTCACGCGAATGCGGTCGCTCACGCCATCGAGCCCCGGCCGCAGACAGCAGATGCCGCGCACGATGAGATCGATGTCGACTCCCGCCTGCGACGCGCGATACAACTCGTCGATGATTTCCGCGTCGACCAGCGCGTTCATCTTTCCGATGATGCGAGCCGGCCGCCCCGCGAGCGCGTGATCGGTCTCACGCCGGATCAGCTCGATGAACCGGTCACGCAAGTTGAGCGGCGCCACGAACAGCTTGCGATACAAGCGCTGGCGCGAGTAGCCGGTGAGCGAGTTGAACAAGTCGCTCACGTCCGCACCGATCGATGGACTGCACGTAATCAATCCGACGTCGGTGTAGAGACGGGCCGTCTTCGAATTGTAGTTGCCGCTGCCCAGGTGGATGTAGCGGCGCATACCGTCCGCCTCGCGTCGAACCACGAGAGCGGTTTTGACGTGGGTCTTGAGCGTCGCTGACCCGAACGCCACGTGCACGCCGGCATCTTCGAGCTGCCGCGCCCACGTGATGTTGTTGGCTTCATCGAACCGCGCCTTGAGCTCGACGATGACGGCGACCTGCTTGCCGCGCTGCGCCGCTTCGACGAGCGCATCGACCAGCGCCGTGTCGCCGGAGGTTCGATACAGGGTGAGCTTGATCGCCAGCACCTGTGGATCTTCGGCGGCTTCCTGCAGGAATCGCTCGACGGACGCGGTGAAGGAATCGAACGGATGATGCAGCAACACGTCGCTCTCACGAACGATGTCGAAGATGCTCTGTCCGTCGCGCAGCTCGGCGGGGATGATCGGCGAGAACGGCGGGTCGTGCAGCGCGGGAATGTCGAGCGCGGCCAGCGTCATCAACTCGCTCAGATCGAGCAACGTGCCAACCTCGTGGACGTCGCGGTCGGTGAGTCGCGCCGCCTCGGGCACGTTCTCTTCGCGCAATTCGTCCAGCAGCAGCGTGCGCAGATGCGAGGGCATGTCCTCCTGCACCTCGAGCCGCACGACTTCGCCGAATCGGCGATTGTAGACCTGCTCCTCGATCGTCGCCAGCAGATCTTCCGGCTCTTCGACCGGAATCTCGAGATCGGAGTAGCGCGTGAGGCGGAAGGCGTACCACGCGACGATGTCCATCCCCGAGAACAGCGAACTGAGGTTGGCGCCAATCACCTGCTCGAGCGGAACGAAGTGCGACGGGCGACCGCCGACGGGAATCCAACGCGGCAAGCTGCGCGGCACCTTCACGCGCGCGAAGCGCACCGCGCCGCTTTCCGGATCTCTAATCTCGACCGCCAGCGACAGCGAGAGATTCGAGATGTACGGAAATGGATGCCCGGGATCGACCGCGAGCGGCGTCAACACGGGAAAGATCTGCGACTCGAAGTACTCGTCGATCTCTCCCCATTCGCTCGGCGTGAGATCCTTGACCGCAAGCAACTTTACGCCGGCGGGTGCCAGCTCATCGAGCAGGTCAACGAGACAGCGCCGTTGCAGCGAGGTGAGTCGCGCGATTTCGGCCGCGATCGCGTCGAGTTGTTCCTGGGGTGTGAGACCGTCGGGCGGCGTCTTGGCGACTCCGGCCGCGACCTGCCGCCGCAGGCCCGCGACGCGAACCATGTAGAACTCGTCGAGGTTCGCGCTGAAGATCCCGAGGAACTTGACGCGCTCGAGCAGCGGCACGCGCGAATCGAGCGCCTGGTGCAGCACGCGAGCATTGAACGCAAGCCAGCTGAGCTCGCGATTCAAATACAGCGAGGCGCCGGTGATTTTCTCGGTCATGAAGGGGCCAGTCGGGCAGAGAACGTCTCTTTTACTAATAGCGCGTTTGCGCGGTCGCTCACCAGCCCCTTCGTGATGATTCACGTCACGAGCACGTCACAACGGTACTTGACAAACGGTGCGTCGCGCGGCGAGGGCCTCCAGGCGCTTCAGTGCTCACCTCCCGGCACCACTGACCGGCACGCTCTCCTCGGCGTGATGCTTGATCTGCTTGCCCTCGGCAAGAAATACCGCGTCTTCGCCGATGTTCGTCGCGAGGTCGGCCACGCGCTCGAGGTTGCGGCTGACGAGAAACAACTCCAGCGACGGCGTGATCGTCCGCGCGTCTTCCATCATGTGGGTTACCAGAATGCGAAAGACGGAGTTGTGCATCGCATCCACTTCGTCGTCGGCGCGGCAGACCTGACGTCCGAGTGTGCCGTCGGCTCTCACGAACGCGGTGAGCGCGTCGCGTAACATCTGCCGCGCGCGCCGTGCCATCTCGGCGATCTCGGGATCTGGCGTGATCACCGTCGTCGTCGCGGCCAGGCGCATGGCGCTTTGCGCGATGTTGACCGCGTGGTCGCCGACGCGCTCAAGATCGTTCGTGACCTTGATCGAGGAAATGATGAAGCGGAGGTCGCGCGCCATGGGCTGCTGCAGCGCGAGCAATCCAATTGCCTGATCCTCGACTTCCACCTCGAGCATGTCGAGCTCCTTGTCGCCGGCGAGCACGGCTTCCGCCATGTTCGCGTCGCGACTGAGCAACGCGTCGACCGACAGATCGAGCAATGACGTTGCGAGGTCCGACATGTCGAGGAGGCGCTGCTTGAGATGCGCCAGTTGATCGTGAAAATGCCGGAAGCCAACGGCCGCGGTACTTTCGGCGGGTGTCATCCGAACCTCCCGGTGATGTATGCCTCGGTCCGTTCGTTGACCGGGCTCGTGAACATGCGATCGGTCGGCCCGACTTCGATGAGCTGACCCAGATAGAAGAACGCGGTCGAATCCGATACGCGCGCCGCCTGCTGCAGATTGTGCGTGACGATGATGATCGTGAGGTCGCGTTTCAGCTCGTAGACCAGCTCTTCGATCTTTTGCGTCGCGATCGGGTCGAGCGCGCTCGCCGGTTCGTCGAGGAGCAACACCTCGGGCTCGTTCGCCAGCGTCCGCGCGATGCACATGCGTTGCTGTTGCCCACCCGAAAGTCCGAGCGCGCTCTGGCGCAGACGATCCTTCACCTCGTCCCACAGCGCCGCGCGCTGCAACGCCGATTCGACGATCGCGTCGAGATCGGCTCGATTGCGAATTCCGTTGATCTTCGGCCCGTACGCAACGTTGTCGTAAATCGATTTCGGAAACGGATTCCAGCGCTGAAACACCATGCCCACGCGGCGGCGCAGTGTCACCGGGTCGATATCGCCCGTGTACACGTCGGTCTCGTCGAGACAGATCGTGCCTTCGTGCCGAACGCCGGGCAACAGCGCGTTCATGCGATTAATCGATCGCAGAAACGTCGACTTGCCGCAGCCCGACGGTCCGATCAGCGCCGTGACGCTCCGCGGTTCCATCGACAGGGTGATACCGTGCAGCGCCTGCTTGGGCCCGTACCAGAACGAGAAGTTGTCAGCCGACACGGCTCCGCGCTCAGTGGCTCCGTCGTTCGCGCCGTTTTCGCCCGGCGCCGATCGCCCAACGCCCACCGCGGTCATCCGAACCTCCCCGTCACGTACGCTTCCGTGCGCGAATCTTTTGGCGTCGTGAACATCGAGTTCGTCGGGGCGTACTCGATCAATTCTCCGGCGAGCATGAACGCCGTGCGATCGGACATGCGCGCCGCCTGTTGCATGTTGTGCGTCACGATGATGATCGTCACCTGCGAGCGCAGCTCGTAGACGAGCTCTTCGACGCGCTGTGTGCTGATCGGATCGAGCGACGCGGTCGGCTCATCGAGCAGCAGCACGCGCGGCGACGTCGCAAGCGCACGCGCGATGCACAGTCGCTGCTGCTGTCCGCCCGACAGCGCAACCGCGCTCGTGTGCAAACGATCTTTCACTTCGTCCCACAGGGCCGCGCGGCGCAGCGCCTGCTCGACGACGCCGTCGGTGTCGCGCCGCGATGGCCGCTCACCGCGCGGCAACACCTTGAGCCCTGCCGCGACATTGCCGCGAATCGACATCGTGGGAAACGGCGTCGGCCGTTGAAACACCATGCCGATGTGCCGGCGCACGCTGATCGCGCTCACGCCGTGCTCATAGATGTCGCGCCCGTCGAAGCGCACTTCGCCTTCGACACGCGCGCCGGCGACTGTCTCGTGCATGCGATTCAAGCACCGCAACAACGTCGACTTTCCACAGCCCGACGGTCCGATGATCGCGGTGACCTCTCCCGTCGGCACGGCGAACCTCACATCGCGCACGACGCGCGACGCACCGAAGTACGCATCGAGCGCGTCGACACCGATCGCCGGCACCTGCGCCGGCTCAGTCGCCGCCGGGTCCAAAGCGGGAACGGGTAGCGAAGCGGGCCGCGAGGCTGATGACGAGGACGAGACCGAGGAGGACGAGCGCCCCCGCCCAGGCTTGCGCGTGCCAGTCGTCGTAGGGAGAAATTGCATAGTTGTAGATCTGCATGGGTAACGCAGCGATCGGCTGCGTCGGCGACAGCGACCAGAATTGATTGCCGAACGCCGTGAAAATCAGTGGTGCGGTCTCGCCCGCGATGCGCGCCACCGCCACGAGCGCGCCGGTGACGATCCCCGGCAGCGCGGTACGCAACACCACCGCGAGCGACGTACGCCAGCGCGTGTACCCCAACGCCAGCGCCGCCTCGCGCATCGACACTGGCACGAGCCGAATCATCTCTTCCGTCGTGCGCGTCACGAGCGGAATCATCATTCCCGCGAGGGCGATACCACCCGCTAACGCGGAGAAATGCTTGAACGGTTTGACGAGCAGGCCCCAGGCGAAGATGCCAAGCACGATCGACGGCAATCCGTTCAACACGTCGGAGAGAAAGCGAACGACCGTCGCCAACTTTCCATTCCGCTGCTCCGCGAGATACAACCCGGCGCCAATCCCCACCGGCAATCCAATCGCCGATGCGAGCAGCACGATGATCCCGGTGCCGACGATCGCGTTCGCCATTCCGCCGTGTGCGTCGCCCGGTGCAGCCGGAATCCTCGTGAAGAAATCCCAGTTCACCGACGACGCACCTTCCCGCATCAAATGCCACACGATCAGAATGAGCGGAAGAATCGCCACAGCCGCCGCAGCATACGTCAGCGCGATCATGACACGGCTCGTGAAGTGCCGGCGCCGCAGCGTACGCGCCGTGCCCGCCGCGAGCATGTCGCGGTACGAGCGCGCAGGGCGTCGCCCCGTCGGCAGGGCAGCCGCGGTCATGCGCCGGCTCGCGCGGTACGCCACACGAGCCAGCGCGCGATCGCGTTCACGATCACCGTGATCACGAACAGCCCCGCACCGACCGCCATCAACGACGCCATGTGCAAATCACTCGTCGCCTCGCTGAACTCGTTCGCGATGAGCGAGGCCATCGTATAGCCCGGCTGAAACAGGGATGCGCTGATCTCATGGCGATTGCCGATCACCATCGTCACCGCCATCGTCTCACCCAGCGCTCGCCCCAGCCCGAGAATGATCCCGCCGATGATGCCGGAGCGCGCATACGGCAGCACGGCATCCCAGATCATCTCCCATCGCGTCGCACCGAGTGCGAGCGCGGCTTCGCGCTGCGAGCGCGGCACCGCCATCAATACCTCGCGCGTCACCGCGGAGATGTATGGCAAAATCATGATGGCGAGGATCACGCCGGCGGCGAACATGCTCGGACCGTACGCGGGACCGGAGAACAGCGGAAAGTCGCCGAGATGCAGCGTGTCTTTCACGAAGGGCATGAAGTGCGCGCGAATCGCCGGCACGAGCACCAGAATGCCCCACAGCCCGTAGACGACGCTGGGAATCGCCGCGAGAAGATCCACGAAGAACGCGATCGGTTGGCGAATCCACCGCGGCGCAAACTCGGACAGAAAGATTGCCACTCCGACCGCAAGCGGCGTCGCGATGATCAGCGCGACAAGCGAGGAAACGATCGTTCCGAAGACGGCAGGCGCCGCGCCGAAATGGCCATTGACCGCGTCCCATCCACTGTCGGTGAAGAAGCCGAGACCGAACGCGCGAAGCGCGGGCCAACCCGCCTTGAACACCACCCATGCGATGAGCACGAGCAGCACCGGTACAACGAGCGCCATTCCGGTCGTCACGGCGCGATAGACGCGATCGCCCGTCGACGAACCCTCGATTCGTACCCTGGGCTGCACCGCCGCGCTGGGCGGCGGCGTGATCGGCGAGACGGAGCCGTAGGTCACTTCGGGCTTCCGGCGGCGAGCGAGTCCACGCGCGCCGTCAACCGCGATACGAGCGACGGCGGCAGCGGCGCGTAGAAGAGCGTCGACACCTCCTGCTCGCCCGTCAAATACATCCACTTCATGAAATCGGTGAGCTTCTTCGCCTTGGCCGCGTTCGGCATGGTCTTGTACACGAGGAGCCACGTCATCGATGCGATCGGATACGCCTGGGCGCCGGGCGCATTCACGATCGAGATGCGATAGTCCGTATTCGCGCCGAGTTTCTCCGCGGCGCCCGCCGCCGCTGCTGTCGCACCTTCGACTGACGGTGCCACGAATTGGCCGGCCGCATTCTGCAGCAGTGCAGTCGGAAGATTGTTTTGCTTGGCGTACGCGAGCTCGACGTATCCCACGCCGCCCGCGGTCTGCTTGATGACACCCGCCACTCCATCGTTGCCTTTGCCGCCGAGACCAACGGGCCATTGCAGGTCTTTGCCCTTTCCCGGACCCGTCTTCCACGCCGGACTCACCGTGCTCAGATAATCAGAGAACATGAATGTCGTGCCGCTGCCATCCGAGCGATGCGCGACGAGTACGTCAGTGGCAGGCAGCCTCACACCGGCGTTGAGCGCGGCGATGCGCGTGTCGTTCCACTTGTTGATCGTGCCGAGAAAAATGTCGGCGAGCACCGGACCGGTGAGCCTGATCGGCTGCGTCACACCCGGAAGATTGTACGCGATCGCGACGGCGCCGATCACCGTCGGAAAATGAACTACCGGTCCGCCTTTCGCCGCTTGCAGCTCGGCGTCGGACATCGGCGCGTCGGACGCGCCGAAATCAACCGTTTGCTCTTGCAGCTGCTTGACACCGCCACCCGAGCCGATCGGCTGATAGTTGATGTTCACGTTCGCTTTCGATGAGTATTCCTTGAACCACTTGTCATAGATCGGGTACGGGAAGGTCGCACCCGCACCGTTCAGGTCCGCACCCGACGCGCCGCCCGTGGTCGACGCCGCGACCTTCGAGCTATCGCCCGTTGTCTTTGTGTTGTCGGCGTTCGAGCCACAGGCCCAGGCAACGCAAACAAGCGCGACGATCGGCCAACGTCTCACGAATCACTCCGGCAGCGGATGGTTTTCTTTGCTCGGCACAGGCGCGGAATGCGCCGTCAAAGCCTTGCCGAACGCTCGCCGCATCGTGCAACCGTCCAGGTAACGTCATGTAACGGCCATGTAACGGAGCTCGGCTCGAGGCCGGCCGTTCTCATTCGGCACAGCCAGTGACGCAAGCGTTACACACGATCCATGGCTCCTTTACGAGTCGCATGGAGGTTGAGGCGCACTACCAACCCCCACAACGACAACAGGAGCACCTCGTGATCGCACGCGTTTCGAGTTACGCGAGATACGTCGGACTGGCTGCGCTCACCGCGCTGGCGTTTGTCCCGCGGCTCTCCGCGCAGGATTTGAACGGCGCCGGCGCCACGTTCCCGGCACCGCTTTACGCGAAGTGGTTCAAGGACTACGCGGCGAAGACTGGCGTACAGATCAACTATCAGCCGATCGGCTCGGGCGGCGGCGTCAAACAGTTCACCGAAGGCACAGTCGATTTCGGCGCCTCCGACGCGCCGATGACCGACGAAGAGATCTCGAAGCTCAAGACGCCGGCCTATCACATCCCGACCGTGCTCGGCGCGGTCGTCATCACGTACAATCTGCCGAATCTCGGCAAGCCGCTGAACTTCACCGGCGATCTCATCGCCAACATCTTCCTCGGCAAGATCACCAAGTGGAACGACTCGCAGATCGCCGCGCTCAACAAAGGCGTCACGCTGCCGAATAAGGATATTCTCGTCGTGCATCGCTCGGACGGCAGCGGCACGACGTACATCTTCTCTGATTATCTGACCGACGTGAGCACGGCGTGGAAGTCCGGCCCGGGCAGGGGCAAGGATCTCCAGTGGCCCGTCGGTTTGGGCGGCAAGGGCAATGACGGCGTCGCGGGTCAGGTCGCGCAGGTGCCGGGAGCGATCGGCTATATCGAGCTCGCGTACGCGCGTCAGAAGAAACTGCCCTACGGCGCGATCAGGAACTCCGCGGGCACGTTCGTGCTGCCCTCGATCGAATCGGTCACCGAAGCGGCGGCGGGCATCGCCACGAGGCTTCCGGCGAACACGGATTTCCGCGTCTCGATCGTCAATGCGCCGGGCAAGACCGCGTATCCGATCTCGTCGTTCACCTACCTGCTCGTGAGCCAGACGCAGGCCGATCCCGCCAAGGGCAAGAAGCTCATCGACTTCATCAAGTGGGCAATCCACGACGGCGAGAATGACGCGCCGGGACTCGATTATTCGCCGCTGCCGAAATCGATCGTCGCGATGCTCGACAAGCGCCTCGGCATGGTGAAGAACGTCGCATCGAAGTAGAGCAGTTCAGAGTAGTGCGAATCCCCCACTCCCTTCCCTCACGCCAGACACTCATGACCTATCGCTCCTTGCGACTCCTTGCGACGGCCATCGTCGTCGCGCTCGCGCCAACAACGGGGTTTGCGCAGCAACCAGCCGCACCGACCGTGGTCACCCCGGCCTTTGATTTTTCAGGCGTCATCTTCGGCAGCTACAACTACCGACTCGACTCGCTCGGCCAGGCGCAGAATGGCGGCCAACATGTGAATCAGTTCAGTCTCGACCGCGCGTACTTGACGTTTCGCATGCCCGCGGGCGACAACGGCGCGATTCGCGTCACCACGGACGTATTTCAAAACACGAATGCCGCACAGAACGCCTATTACCAGGGCTGGGCAGTGCGCATCAAATACGCGTACCTCCAGTACACGGGCCTGCGCAACGAGTTCGGGACGGGCTCGAGTCTCCTCGGACGCATCGGTATCCTGCACACTGTCGTGATCGATCATGAGGAAGGCTCCTGGCCGCGGTACTTGCAGCAGACGGCCATCGAGCGTTCAGGCTTCTTCTCGTCGGCCGACGGCGGCGTCGCGGGTCTCGCGACGCTCGGCAACCACATGGGCGAGATCTACGGCACGATCACGAACGGCCCAGGATACACGTCGTTCGAGAAGGACCGGTTCAAAGATTTCGCCCTGCGCCTCTCGCTGACGCCGCTCGGGAACGAGAAGGACATGAACGCCATCGTCAAGTCGTTCACGATCTCGCCCTGGTTCTACAAAGGTTGGGTCGGGAGCAACTTTGCGACTGGCGGCGCGGGTCAGGTCGGACCGGGCACAAACGGCGCGATCACGGGCGGTCTGCAGCGCGACCGCTACGGCATCTTCGTCGGCGTGAAGGAACGTCGCGTGAATGCCGGCGCCGAATGGGCCGTCCGTAAGGACGCGAGCGAGACGGACGCCAATACGATCGCTGCGCCCCGCGTCGAACACGATTCCACCGGCCGCCTGCTCGACGGGTTCGTCGTCTTCCGCCCCATCGAATTGTTCGACGCGTCGCAGAAGTCGGGTCTGCAGCTGATCGCCCGCTTCGACCACTTCACGCCGAACACGAGTCCGACCGCCGCGAATTACGCCGGCACCACACCCTCGCTCAACTTCTGGATTCTCGGCGCATCGTATGATCTCAATCAGAAGCTGACGTTCGCACTCGATTGGCAGAAGCAACACGGAGTCAGCTTCCCCACATCGACCGCCACGAACCTGCGCGCGCCGGCGGATGCATCGAGTCTCTTCCTGCACTTCCAGGCGAACTTCTAATCAGATCAAAGTTCACTATCGTGGCGGGGACCGTCGCATGAGGTCGCGATAGATTCTCATTGCATGCGCGTCGACCTCGCTACGCTCTCGTCACCAGTCGCCCAGGGCATTCGCCTCGTGGCCCTCGGCCTGCTCGAGGACGCGCACGGGGCTGCCGTGCGAATCGCCACGGCGACCGATCCGGACGCGCTGCATGACTTTCGCGTCGCGGTTCGGCGGCTCCGCAGCTGGTTGCGCGCGTTCGACGACGAGCTTGGAGATGCCGTTCGAGGCAAGGATCGCCGCCGGCTGCGCGACCTGGCGCACGCGACCAACGCCGCGCGTGACATCGAGGTGCAGCTCGCCTGGCTCGGCGGTGCCGCGAAGGGATTTCGCGTCAAGCGCCGGCGCGGCGCCGATTGGCTCGCGCAATATCTCATCGCGCGGCATCCCCTCGCTGATGGACAGGGGAACACCGCGCTGCTCGCGTCTGTCGACAAGGTCGGCCATTCGCTCGTCGAACGCCTCGCCGTGTTCGAGCAGCCGCTCGAAGCGCCGCATGGGGGCGTGACGCTGGCCCGCGCGATCGCGCTTCGTATCGCGCCGCACGTCGATGCCCTCGGCGACGAGCTGTCGAACGTTCACAATGTCCACGACGAATCTGAAGTGCACGAGGCGCGGATCGACGCGAAGCGGCTGCGCTATCTCACCGAACCTGCCGTCGACTCAGTCGCCGCCGGCGCCGAACTGCTCGCGAGGCTCAAATCACTGCAAGACGAATTGGGCGCGTTGCACGACGCGCACGTCATGATTCACGAACTGCGCCGCGCACTCGAACTCGCCTCGACGGACGCTCCCGACGCGCGCGACGGGCTCCTCGCCCTGGCCGAGCGTGCGAGGGCAGATGCCCGCGGCGCATTCGCTCGCGCACGTGCGGATTGGCTGAACGGACAGTTCGCGACGTTCGCGACCGCCGCCACGGACTTCGCCGAGCGCCTCGCCGGCGTGCACGAGTAGTGGATGCCTTGCTCTCCGCTTTCGAAGCTGGGCCAACGATTGACCGACGCCATGCGTCGCGGTCGCCGTTACGGCATCCACGCCGGCGGATCGCTGGCCGGGAACGTTTCGTCCACCGCCTCATCGATAGCCGCGTCGTCGCCGCGCTCCAAACTGGGCTCCGACGACATCAACCCGCGATACTCCGGATGCCGCCCGATATACGCGGTGATGAACGGACACTTCACCGCGACGCGCAACCCCTGCCGCTTCGCGTCCTCCAACACGTAATGCGCGAGCGCGCTGCCCACGCCTTTCCCCTCTAACGTTGATGGGACAGCGGTGTGCGTGAAGACGATCGTGTCGCCGCGGTGCTCGTAGGCCACCATGGCCACCTCGTCGTGTCCCGCGACGCGCGCCTCATATCGCGACGCATCCTCCGCGTTCGCGAACGTAATGTGTTGGCTCGATTCCATTCGTCCCGCCGGTTGCCGATATCGTAGTATATCGGCGATGGCCAGTCGTCGCGCGCCAGGGAAACGCTAGAGCGGCACGACGTGCGAAAGAATGAAGTACAACACCGCCGCCATGAGCGCGGACGCCGGAATCGTCAGGACCCACGCCCACACGATCCGCCCGGCGATTCCCCACCGCACCGCCGACAACCGCTGTGTCGCGCCGACGCCGACGATCGAACCCGTAATCGTGTGCGTGGTGCTCACCGGAATTCCAAAGTGCGTCGCCAACAGAATGGCGCTCGCGCCCGCGGTATCCGAGCAGAATCCGCCCACCGGACGCAGCTTCGTGATGCGCGACCCCATCGTGTGCACGATGCGCCAGCCGCCGAACAACGTCCCGAGCGCCATCGCGCTGTACGCGCCTAGCCGGACCCAATCCGGCACCGTGTCGTTGTTCGCCAGGTAGAGATGGTGCAGGAAGCCCGTCTGGATCGCGAACTTGTCCTTCACCGATACCAGCAGTCCGACGATGATGCCCATCGTCTTCTGCGCATCATTGCTGCCGTGCGAGTACGACAAGAGCGCCGAGCTGAAGAGCTGGCCCGGACGAAACAACTTGTCCACGCGCCGCGCCGGCAGACGCTGGAAAATCCAATACACGGACGTCATCAGCGTGAACCCGGCCGCCAGGCCGATCAGCGGCGAGACGACGATGAACGACAGCGTCTCGACCCACTGCTTTCCCCACGTGATGCCGATCAATCCCGCCTTCGCGATCGCCGCGCCGGCGTATCCGCCGATCAGCGCGTGCGAGGAGCTCGAGGGAATTCCAAACCACCACGTGATGAGATCCCAGGCGATCGCGCCGAGCAGCGCGGCGAGAATCACGTTCGGCGTGACGACGTGTTGATTGATCATCCCGCCGCCGATCGCTTTCGCCACCGCGAGCGAGCTCGTGAACGCCGCGGCGAAATTGAAGATCGCGGCCCAGATCACGGCCGCGAGTGGATTCAACACGCGCGTACCCACGATCGTGGCGATCGAGTTCGCCGAATCGTGAAAGCCGTTGAAGAAGTCGAAGCAAAACGCGATCAGAATGATCGCGAGGACGTAACCGATCACGCGCGGCGCTCGGAGCGAGGAGTCGGGATCACGCGTTCTTGAGCGAGATGCTCTGCAGCACCTGCGCGACGCCCATGCAGCTGTCGATCGCCCGCTCGAGCGTGTCGTACATCTCCTTCCACTTGATCACGTCGAGCGGATCCGGCGAACCCGCGAAGAGCGCACCGACCGCCTCGTGATAGATCGCGTCGCCTTCCTCCTCGAGATGCTTGATCAGCGCGACATGCTCGTTGACGAGCCGCGGCTTGCGCATCCCGGCGACCGCTGCCTGAATCTCCCCCGCCGCTCGGCACAGCACATTGGTGAGGTGCTTCGCCGGCGGCCGCACCTCGGTGATGTGAAGCATCGCGAAGCGGCGCGCGGTGCCGTCGAGCAGATCGATCACGTCGTCCAGCCGCGACGCGAGCGTGTGAATGTCCTCGCGGTCGATCGGCGTGATGAAGCTCTTGTCGATGCGCTGATTGACCGTGGCCGTGAGGAGGTCGGCCTTGTGCTCGATGTCCTTGATCTCCTTCACGTACGTATTGACGTTCTGCACGTCGCCGAACAGCGTGTCGAGGCGCTGCGCCGTGGTGGCGAGATGCGCCGCGAGCAGGTCGAAGAGTTCGAAGAACTGGTCGTCGCGTGGCAGAAGACGGCCGAGCATGGGACTCCCTGGGGGCGTGACACGATTCGTAACGCCAACGAAGTTAGCCCCCGCCTCCCCGCCGTCCAAGCGATACACGATCGCGACGGAAACGTCGTGCGTCAGTTACGTTGCTCGCTCGTCAATCGGCCCCTCGGTTCCCGTCGGCACATGGCCCATATCCGCCGATCGCACGAGCTCATACACGCGCATGCCCGCGATCATGCCGAGGATCGGCGCGGCCCAGTAGAGCCAGTGCGCGGTCCAGATCCCCGACGCCATCGCCGGGCCGAGCGACCGCGCCGGATTGAAGCTGCCGCCCGTCAGCGGCCCGGTCACCAACGCACCGGCGCCCACGGTGAGACCGATCGCAAACGGCGCAATCGACGCCGGCGATCGCGGATCGGTCGCGACCGCCATGATGACGAACGCCAGCAGTCCCGAATATCCCATCTCGACGACGAACGACTGCGCGGTCGGCAGCGCCGGAACGGTTACGCCAAAGTCTCCGACGGGCCCCAATAGCCAGCCGAGCAGAAACGATGCGGCGACCGCGCCGATACACTGCGCGACGAGATACGCCGGAACTTCGCGCGCGCGAAATCGACGAACCGACCAGAAGCCGATCGTCACGGCCGGATTCACGTGCGCGCCACTCAAGTGTCCAGCCGATGCGACGATCAACGTCACGACGAGCCCGAACGCCGCCGCGATCCCAGCCGGCCCAAACGCGTGCGTGCGCGCCGCCACCATCGCCGCGCCCGGACCAACGGCGACGAGCGTGAACGTCCCGAGTGCCTCGACGAACGAACGACGGGCGAGTGATTGCACGCGTC
The DNA here is from genome assembly GCA_035606695.1 of Gemmatimonadaceae bacterium. Taxonomy (NCBI): domain Bacteria; kingdom Pseudomonadati; phylum Gemmatimonadota; class Gemmatimonadia; order Gemmatimonadales; family Gemmatimonadaceae; species Gemmatimonadaceae bacterium. Next base: position 170,323 of record DATNEW010000043.1, on the reverse strand, counting down.
AGACGCTCGGGGTCAGCTGTCCACCCGTTCGCAGAAATTCAGCGAGCTCGTTCGGCAGCGTGCTCGCGACAACCGCCGCCGCGGCGCGTTCGACGTCATATTCCACCCGGCGAAATTCGACGGTGACACCATTCGGTTCGACGCCGACGATGACGTAGCCCGCGCGCCAATCTCCATCCTTCGGCCGACCGACACTGCCGGTGTTGATGAAATGCACGTCGCCGACGACGCGATGCCACGGCTTGTGCGTGTGCCCAAACGCAACCACGTCGCCGGCGCGTGCGCCGACCCCAGCCGCCATGTTCGCGAGAAAGTCGTCCGACCGATCTTCGGTCACGTAGACCGTGTTGAGCACGTGATTCCCGTGCAGGAGCGTGATGGTCGGACCGGAGACGTGGCCGCCGTTCGGTCGCAGATCGAGGCGAAACGGAAGCGCGCCAAGAAACGCCTTCGTGCCGGCTGACGTGTTCTCCAGCGTCCACGCATATGACAGATGGGACAGTGCTTCCTGTCGCGCATCCTCGTAACGGCATCCGCAGTGCTTGTATCCAGCGGCGACGGTCGTGTCGTAATTTCCCGCGACGCCGGCGATTCCGCGCGACGCGATCATCGCGACCACTTCGTTGGGCCACGGCGCGTAGCCAACGAGATCCCCGAGATGATAGATGCCGTCGAGGTGCGCGCGATCGATGTCATCGAGCACCGCCTCGAGCGCCGGAAGGTTCGCATGGATGTCCGAGATGAGCGCGATTCGCATCGGTCGGTGCGATCAGGGTTTCGGTGATTCAGCCGAGCGGCTTCACCATGGCGACCGCCGACGCCGGACACGCCGACTTGAATTCCAACGTCGCCGCGATCTCCGGCGGCACCTCGCCGCGCTCGATTCGCTCGAATCCAAACCGCGGGAAGTAATGCTCCGCCGTCATCGTCAGCAGGAAGAGCGCGTGAATGCCTCGCGATTCAGCCTCGCAGACGAGTCGCTGAACGAGCGTTCGGCCAACGCCATGCTGGCGCCACTCCGGGCGAACCGCAACCGATCGAAGCAGCGCGTTGTCGCAGCATACCTCGAGTCCCGCGACGCCCACCAGGCTCGGACGATCGGTGTCAGCGTCTCGGACCTCGGCCACGACGAAGTTGGCGGCGTGCTGCTTCACGATGCCAGCGACGCCGTCGGTCGGCAGCTCGGCGGCGCGAAGCAGTCGCTCGATCGCCGGTAGATCGTCGAGCGTCGCGACGCGAATCGAAGCGGAGTCGGAAACGCTCGTCGTCGAAGTGGTCATCACAATATCCTCATGGTCAGGTGCAGCAGCCGTCGTCGCAACCACACTCGCGTGTACCTTGTCTTGCGCTCAGTGCAGCGAGGTTCCGGCGCGGCTTGTCGGAGCGCGGCGATCCGCCCGGCTTCGTTGCGCGGACGAACCCGCTCATGATCTTCCCGTCCACCTGATCGGCGAGCGATTCGTCCAGCCCGGTTCCTTGCAGCAGCGCCGCCGCATCGTCGCGTGTGTACACGCGCGTCGGTTCAATGCTCGCGTCGACAAATCCAACGTCGCGAAGCATCGCGATGAACTCGTTCTCCTCGAGCGCCCCGGCGACGCAGCCCGTCCACAGCGCCATGCTCTCCTTCACCGCGGCCGGCAATCCTTCGCGAACGATCACATCACTCACCGCGAACCGCCCGCCCGGTTTGAGCACACGAAACGCCTCGGCCAGCGCGCGCGGCTTGTCGCCCGACAAGTTGATCACGCAATTGGAGATGATGACGTCGACGGTGCTCGAGGGGAGCGGAATCGACTCGATGTGCCCTTTGAGAAACTCGACGTTCGTCGCGCCGGCCTTCGCCTTGTTCTCGAGTGCGAGCGCGAGCATCTCGTCGGTCATGTCCAGCCCGTACGCCTTTCCGGTCGGCCCGACACGCTTCGCGCTGAGCAGCACGTCGATGCCGCCGCCGGAGCCGAGATCGAGCACCACGTCTCCCTCGTGCAGTTCGGCGAGCGCCGTTGGATTCCCGCAGCCGAGCGACGCCAGCAGTGCCTCGGCGGGAAGGCCGGCCGTCTCCCCCGCCTCGTAGAGATCGGCCGTGATCGGATCCCACGACTCGCTCGTCGAGCCGCAACAGCCGCTCGAGTCGCCGGCGGGACCGCAACACGATGCGCCCTTCGTGTCCCCGTCAGCCACACGCTGGGCCGCCGCGCCGTAGCGTGCCTGCACCGTCGCGCGAATCGCTTCCAGCGTCATCGGAACCTTGGTCGTTTCGGCATTCATAAGTATTCTCTCAATCAATAAAATTTGATGAATCGGAGACGACAAAACCCTACTCGCAACAGGCACGGCGCGGGACCGGCAATCCGTTTCGCCGCGGCTGCATCCCGACAGCGATGTCATGCACCTCGGCCAAGGCGTTCGGCGCGATCGTGTAATACGACCAGCGGCCTTCGCGTCGATCGGTGACCAGTCCCGCCTCCTTCAGCACGCGCAAGTGAAACGACAGGCGCGACTGGGCCGCGTCGAGCTCGTCTTGCAGCTCGCACACACATCGCTCCCCATCCTTCAGCATGTCGAGAATGCCGAGTCGCGTCGCGTCGGAAAGTGCGTGAAACAACACCACCGCGCGATCGACGTCGGGTCCGGTTCGCATCGCCACTGCCATGAACGAAAATATATCAACGAAAATTGTTGTGTCAATGATGGAATTTCCACGGACACGCGGGGAGCTTGGGAGCTCACGCGTTGATCCACCGCCCGCACGAACGTATATTCGCGCTGTGGGAATTCATCCGGCCCGGTCTCGCTTGACTCTGCTGCGCCTCGTCGCGGCGACCGCGGTGCGGCGCACGTTTGCCGCACTCGTGCTGCTGGGGTTTGTCGCCGGTCTGCTGCGCGCGGCGTTTCCCGTCATTCGCCATCGCACCGCGAACGCCGCCAACGCCGAATTCGTCACCACGCAATCGGGCGTGTCGGTCGACGACGGCATTCCGTCGGTCGACGAGGCGCGCCCCATTCGCATCGGCGCACGGCGCGCGGCATTCCTGGTCAACGCCGGCTTGCCCTCGCTCGCGGGCTCCGCCGATGACGGCTGGTCGTCCCGGATGCCGGCCGATCGACGCGATGCCGCCCCCGCGAGCGTCGCGCCATCTCCACCGTTTCACCCACCGCGCACCGTCTGAGTTCGGTTCGCGCACGCAGCGCGTTGCTCGTGCGTTCTCTCTGAACTTCAGCTGCGTCGCCGTAGGCGACGGTGGGATCATGCACAATCGAAATGATGCGTTTGGGGCGTGGGGCGATGACATTCCGATTCGCCTCGACGCAGTACTTCGTACATGGCGCCGCATGCTCGAGAACGAGCTCCCGTGGCGCACCATGCCGCTCGACGACGCGTTCGGCGACGTCCGCGGCATCTTGCACGAGCTGTTCAATGAGGGGCGCCAGCCCGACGGCGTTCACCGCCGCGAGCAGCTGCGCACGGTGGCTCGCAGCCATGGCGCATTCCGGCGCTCGCAGCAGTGTACCGCCGAGCACATTGCGTACGAGGTCGAGGTGCTGGCGTGCGCGATCGAATGTGTGCTGCGCCAGAGCGGCGCCGCCGCCGGATTCGTCGAAGACGCGCTCGTCGTGCTGCGCGCCGGACTTCGCGACGTCACGCGGGACGCGATGCTCGCTTGGGCCGGCCGCGGCGAATGGACCGCGCGCTGGGACGAACATCGCGCGTATTAGCGGTCTATTAGAAAACTCTGATCGCGGTCACGCGCCCTGGTGCAGCATCCAGCGGCGCTGATCGCGGATCGAGTTCCGCGCCGCGACGAGACGCGGGTTCTCGAAGAGCTTGATCAACAGCATGCCGGCGACGAAGCCGCCGATGTGCGCCCAGACCGCCACGCCGCTCGATACATCGGGCCGCACGGTCGATAGCTCCGGCAATCCCGTCAGCACCTGCACGCCGAACCACCAGATCAGCACGAGCCAGGCGGGAATCGGAATCACCTTGAAGAAGATCAGAAAGAAGAAGAACATGTTGACGCGCACCTTGGGGTAGAGCACCAGGTACGCGCCCAACACGCCCGAGATCGCGCCGGACGCGCCAACGGTCGGCACCGGCGACGTCGGCGTGATGAGCACCTGCGTCGCCGCCGCGATCAAGCCGCACAGCAGGTAGAACGAGAGAAAGCGGCCCGGGCCCATGCTGTCTTCAATGTTGTTGCCGAACACCCAGAAGAAGAGCGCGTTGCCCAGGATGTGGCTCCAGCTTCCGTGCAAAAACATCGACGTCAGCGGCGTCCAGAGGTTGACTGCGCTGTTGTCGATCACGCAGGCCAGCCCGGGCGCGATCGGAATCGACGTGCCGAGCGGGACGCGATGCGTCAGCTCGCCAGGCACCATGCCGTAGTTGCAAATGCTGGCCACGAGCTGGAGGTCGTTCAGCCCGCCGCCCTGCACGACCAGCCACACCGCGAACATGGCGCCGAGGATGATCCACGTCATGATGGGCGTGTGGAGCGTCGGGTTTTCGTCGGACAACGGGATCATGCGTTGGGCGATGGGCGTTGGGCGATGGGCGTTGGGCGATGGGCGTGCGCCCTGACCGGATGACAGGAGGCTACCGATCAGATCAAGGTTCAGGCCGCGTTTGGCTGCCAGTTTGACGCAAAAAGCGGGTCCCGTCCTTGCCCTTACCACGGTCAGTTCGCGAGAACGCTGGTGTTTTGTCACGCCCAGCGCCCTTCGCCCAACGCCCATCGCTCACAGAGGAAATCAATGGCCGACAAAGTCATTGGCATCGATCTCGGAACGACGAACTCCGTCGTCGCGGTCATGGAAGGTGGTGACCCGATCGTGATCCCGAACGCCGAAGGCGGTCGCACGACCCCCTCCGTCGTCGGATTCACCAAAGACGGCGAACGTCTCGTCGGCCAGGTCGCCAAACGCCAGGCCGTCACCAATCCGCAAAACACCGTCTTTTCCATCAAGCGCTTCATGGGCCGCCGCGTCAACGAGGTCCAGGACGAAACCAAGCGCGTTCCATATAAAGTCGTCGCCGGTCCGAACGACGTCGCCGCCGTCGAGGTCCAGGGCAAGCGCTACACGCCGCCCGAAATCTCCGCGATGATTCTCCAGAAGATGAAACAGACCGCCGAAGACTACCTCGGCAACACGGTCACGAAGGCCGTCGTCACGGTGCCCGCGTACTTCAACGACGCGCAGCGCCAAGCCACCAAGGACGCCGGCAAGATCGCCGGTCTCGACGTGCTCCGCATCATCAACGAGCCGACGGCTGCCGCACTCGCCTACGGTCTCGACAAGAAGAAGGATGAAAAGGTCGCGGTCTTCGACCTTGGCGGCGGCACGTACGACATCTCCGTACTCGAGCTGTACGACGTCGAAGGCTCGCGCCAGTTCGAGGTCAAGTCCACGAACGGCGACACGCACCTGGGCGGCGACGATTTCGATCAGCGCGTCATCGACTGGATCGTCGGCGAGTTCAAGCGCGACCAGGGCATCGATCTGTCGAAGGACCCGATGGCGCTCCAGCGCCTCAAGGAAGCGGCCGAGAAGGCGAAGATGGAGTTGTCGAGCACGAACTCGACGGACATCAATCTGCCGTTCATCACCGCCGATCAGTCCGGCCCCAAGCACCTCAACTATACGTTGAGCCGCGCGAAGTTCGAGCAGCTCGTGGATGATCTCATCCAGCGCACACTCGAGCCCATGAAGAAGGCGCTCAAGGACGCGGGCCTCGAGCCCAAGGACATCGACGAGGTCATTCTCGTCGGCGGCTCGACGCGCATTCCGAAGATTCAGGAAGTCGTAAAGAATTATTTCGGCAAGGAGCCGAACCGCTCGGTGAATCCCGATGAAGTCGTGGCGATCGGCGCGGCGATTCAGGGCGCGGTGCTGACCGGCGAGCAGAAGGACGTGCTGCTCCTCGACGTCACCCCACTCTCGCTCGGCATCGAGACACTCGGCGGCGTCACGACGGTGCTCATCCCGCGCAACACGACCATTCCGACGAAAAAGTCGGAGACGTTCTCGACGGCGGACGACAATCAGACGACGGTCGAGATTCACGTGCTGCAGGGCGAGCGCGAGCTCGCGCGCGACAATCGCACGATCGGGAAATTCCAGCTCACGGGCATTCCACCCGCTCCGCGCGGCATGCCGCAGGTCGAAGTCACGTTCGACATCGACGCGAACGGCATTCTCCATGTGTCCGCGAAGGACAAGGCCACGTCGAAGGAGCAGAAGATCCGCATCGAAGCGTCGAGCGGGCTGTCGGACTCCGACATCGACAAGATGGTCAAGGACGCCGAGAAGAACGCGGAGGAAGACAAGAAGCGCCGAGAGGAGATCGATACGCGCAACCGGCTCGACAGCATGACGTACGAAGTCGAGAAGAACTCGAAGGAGTGGTCGGACAAGCTGTCGCCCGAGCTCAAGTCGAAGCTCGAGGCCTCGGTGGAGCGTGCACGCAAGGCGCTTCGCGGCGACGACATGAACGAGATTCGCGCGGCGCAGGAAGAGCTGAATCGCACGTTCAGCGAAGCCGGCCAGTCGTTCTATGCGCAGTCGCAGGCACAGAGCCAGCCGGGCGGTGAGCCCGGCCCGGCGGCTAGCGGCCCGACCGGGGGCGAGGGCCCAGCGGCCGGCGGTCCACAACCGGGCAATGAGGACGTCGTCGAGGCGGATTACGAGATCGTCGACGATTCAAAGAAGTAGCATTTGATTTGGCGGATACGGCCCACGCATGCGGCGTGGGCCGTATTTCGTTTTGAAAACGGCGGAACAGCGTGCGCGCGCGGACACACGCGGGCACCGCACTGACACCACGCGGACGGGAAAGTGTGTACGGCATCTCGGCCGCCGCTCCCAACGAGCCCTGAACTTGTTCGTTGCGAACGACCTCAGGGTGCCACGCGAGGCGTCTCGAGGCCGTTCCTCAGAAAATTCTGGGCTCGTTGGGCGTTTGAGGATAGAGAGTGTACGACACTCTCGCGTCGGTGCCGTGCCCGTGCAGTGTCCGTGGCGTCCGCGCCAAATGCTGTTGCAGTTTCTCGCAGCCTGACAGTTCCCATACGCCAGGCTGGCACGCGCAGTGCGCGTCTGACTGGTGGGTCGCGGGCCACCAGTGCAACTTGCAGAAGCGACCCGACGACGCCCGCCGCCAGGAAACCTCGGCTGGGCTCGGCGTGTCTTATGTGGCGTCTTTCTCAACCGGTCAGGTGACGTTCCATGAATCCGAGATATTCACGCGCGCGGTTCATCGCGGCGGTGGTGACCGCGTTTCTCTGTGGACTCGTCTTCGCCTCGGGCTTCGACCTCACGCGCTTCGGCTGGGCGCAGGGTCGAGTCTCCTCGACATCCAACAAGCCGAGTGCGGCGCAGGTCGCGCCGGCGGCGGATCTCGAGTCGGCGTTCGAGGCGGTAGCCGATCACGCGCGCCCAGCAGTCGTCTCGATCGAGACCGAGCGCTTCGCGAAGCAGCGCCCCGCGCGCGTGCGCGGCCGCAACGGCCAGCCGCTGCCGCCAGGGATCGAGGATTTCTTCCGCAACTTCGATCAGTCGCCGTCCGATCAGCCGGAGGAGGCGAGCGGCTCGGGCTTCATCGTCTCGCCCGACGGCTACATCCTCACGAACAACCACGTCGTCGCTGATGCCGACAAGGTGACGGTGACGCTCTTCGACAAGACCGTCCATTCGGCGAAGGTCGTCGGCCGCGATCCGACGACGGACGTCGCCGTGATCAGGATCGACGGCTCGAACTTCCCGACGTTGAGCCTGGGCGACGACGCGAAAGCGCGCGTCGGCCAGTGGGTGCTGGCGATCGGCAATCCGCTGCAGCTCGACTTCACGGTCACCGCGGGCATCGTGAGCGCGAAGGGACGCAACCAGGCCGGGTTGCTCAACCCGAACGGCACCAATCCATACGCGATCACCGACTACATCCAGACCGACGCCGCCATCAATCCAGGCAACTCGGGCGGACCACTGCTCAACATTCGCGGTGACGTGATCGGCATCAACAGCGCGATCGCGAGCGGCACGGGCTACTACGCCGGCTACGGCTTCGCGATTCCCATCACGCTCGCCAAGCAGGTGATGGACGACCTGATCAAGTACGGCAAGATCAAGCGCGCGGTCGTCGGCGTGACGCTGCTCGACGTCACGCCCGAAGACGCCAAGGCGGCTGGTCTCGCGCAAGTCGGTGGCGCCAAGGTCACGGGGTTCCCCGACGGCGGCGACAGTCCGGCGCAGAAGGCCGGCATCGAGATCGGCGACATCATCGTCGCGGCGGCGGGCAAGCCGGTCGATCAGGTGAACACGCTGCAGCGCATCATTCGCGGCTACAAGCCGGGAGACGTCGTGGATCTCGACGTCATGCGCTTCCACGACAAGAAGTCATTCCACATCAAGCTCACCGAGGCGGCCGATCAGCCGACGACGGTTGCGGCGAACGACGAGGAGTCGGGCGCGCCGCCGACCGCCGATCGCACGACGCCGGCGGCGAAGCAGAACGATCAGCTTGGCATCACGGTCGCTCCGGTGTCGACGGACTTCGCGCAGCAGCTTCGCCTGAAGAGCATGTATCGCAGCGGCGTGCGCGTCATGAGCGTGGCGGGCAGCGGTGCGTCGTATCGCAAACTGTTCCCGAACTACATCATCGTCGGGGAGTTGTATCCGACGAAGCGCGACATCAAATCGGTGGACGATCTGCAGGCGGCGGTGGGATCGCTCAAGCGCGGGGACGTCATCGAGCTCAAGATCGCGGCGTGCGCGCCGGACGGCACCTGCCAGACGGACGCGGTGAGCATCCAGGTCGACAAGTAAGAAATAGTACTGTTTGGCTATTAATTTTCGGGTATTACAGAAATGGAAAGCGGGGCGTCGCTACGCGACGCCCCGCTTTTTTTGTGCCACTGTCGGCGATTGTTCCCGCCGAGCGAGCCCGCTCCTGCTGTCCTACTTCATGTAGACGAACGGCTGGCCGTTGAAGAGCACCGTCAGCGTGCTGCCGGTGACCGCACCGGCGAAGATCGTCGTGCCGCCCTGGGTCATGATGAACGTGATCTTGCCGTCGGCCACCTTGTAGGTGCCGGCGCTCGCCGTCGAGCTCGTGCTGGTCGAGCCGTCGACCAGCGAGGTGTTGATGTACGAGGTGCTGTCCACCCACGTGTTGTTGGCCAGGATCACGATCTGGTCCGAGACAACCTCCTGCTGCTCGGTGAGCGTCACGATCGCGGTGTACGGCAGCGTGCGGCCGTTGGCCGTGGTCAGGTTGAATGCGCCGGTGACGTCGGCGTCGGTTTGTGGCAGCGTGAAGACGTCGGTCTGCCGCGTGCAGGCAACCGCCGCGAGTGACGCGCTGGCGATGAGAATGAGTACGAAGCGGCGCATGGCCGAGCCCTTGGGGTGAGAGGGTGGTGGCGGGAAAGTGGACCGGGAAACACAGACATGCGAGAGGGGGGACTCGAACCCCCAAGCCTTGCGGCGCTGGATCCTAAGTCCAGTGCGTCTGCCAGTTCCGCCACTCTCGCGTCAAGCTGGTCGTGGTCGTACGTGGACCCTTGGTACCGTCGTGAGGCCTGTTGCCTAGAACGCAAACCCGATGATCAGCCGCCCGGTCACTACGGCGCGATCCACGCTGGCCGAATCCCGCGCCGCGGACGACGCCAGGACGCGTTTGGCGCCAATCCCCGTCCCGATGAGGAAGTGCTGGTCCCGGCCATATATCCAGTTGTAGTCGACAATGATTCCCAAGGTCGGCGCGCTCAACGTCCGCCGCTCTTGCTCGCTGGTCTGGCCATTGAAGATGTCGACGAGATTTGCAAAGCGCGTGTACCCAAGCGTCGCGCCCACCGACGCCCCGCGAAGCACGACACCGGCCGGGTAGTATCGCCCTTTCATCTCGAACGTCGTGAAACGATTGTCGCTCACGTCGATGTACGAGCCCACGCCGCCGAGCGTGACCCCCGGGGCGACCGCCGTCTCGACCTCCAGCGTTCCGATGTCGGCCGGCAAACCGATCGGATTGAAGCCGATGTACGTGCGCGACGGAATTGGCACGAGCGGCTGCGACGACGCCTGTACCTGCGCCTGAACGTACGACGCCGGTGCGACGATCGCCGCCGTCACGAACACGAGTGCGCCCATCAGACTTTTCAAACGCATGCGGTAACCCGGAAAAGGTCGGTACGTTGGCAGGCCCAACTATACACGGGCCGTATAAAAAGGGGTCCTCAATAATAGAAGCGGACACGAACTACCGGGCACGATGTCTCGCGCCTATCGGCTCGTTAGCTTTCACCTCCATGAACATCGAAATCACGCCCAAGAAGACCGACGGACTCGAGCGCCTGATCGAGGTCAAGGTGTCCGTCGAGGCGGTCCGCGATGCCGAAGACCAGGCGGCACGCCGGTACGCCACCAGCGTTCGGCTTCCCGGGTTCCGTCCGGGCAAGGCGCCGCCGGCCATGGTCAAGAAGCGTTTTCGCGATGCGATTCGGCAGCAGGTCATCGAGACGCTCGTCCAGGAAGCGTTTCAGGAAGTGATGAGTCGTGAGCAGCTGAAGGTCGCCGCGCAGCCGCACATTCACGATCTCAAATTCGAGGAAGGCCAGCCGATGTCCTTCGAGCTGCACGTCGAGGTGCGGCCCGAAATCGATCTCGCCCGCGTGCAGGGATTCAAGTTGACGCGCGCCCAGAGCGCGATCACCGACGAGAACGTGCGCGAGCAAGTCGAACAGATGCGCGAACAGAAGGCGGCGTGGATGCCCGTCGAGGACAAGCCCGCGCCGGGCGACATGGTGCGCGTGCAGCTGGCGACGGCGGAAGAGAACGGCGAGTTCCCAGAGGCGCGCGAGTATCCGCTCGTCTTGGGCTCCGGCCAGGCGATTCCCGGCGTCGAAGAGCTCATCATGGAGCTCACGCCCGGAGCGAGCGCGGAGAAATCCGTGCGCTGGCCCGACGACTTTCCCGACGAAGCGCAGCGCGGCAAGACGAAGCCCGTGCGCGTCAATCTGCTCGAGGTGAAGCGCAAGGCGCTGCCGACGCTCGACGACGCGTTCGCGCGCGAAGTCGGCGACTTCGAGTCGCTCGACGCGCTGCACACCACGGTGCGCAAGGATCTCCAGGAGCATGCGTCGCGCGAAGCGGAAGCCGCGGTGCGCCAGCAACTCGTCGACCAGATCGCGGAAGCCAACCCGTTCGGCATTCCGCCCAGCTGGGTCAATCAGCTCATCGACGGGTACATGCAGGCGTATCAAGTTCCTGAGGAGGATCGCGAGAAGTTCCGCCAGGAATTCCGTCCCATCGCCGAACGGCAGGTGCGCCGCGATCTCATCGTCGAGACGGTTGCCGAGAAGGAAGGTCTCAAGGCGACGGAAGCGGACATCGACGATCGCGTCGCCGAAGTCGCGAATCAGCGCGGGGCCGATCCGGGTCAGGTGTATGCGTCGCTGCAAAAGGCGGGACGCCTGCGCGAGATCGAGCAAAGCATCACCGAAGAGAAAGTCTTCAAATGGTTGATGGAGCGAAACACGGTGGAGTAGGGCGTGGAGTAGTGCCGGCCAAGCACCTGTTTTCCAATCATTGATTCCCGACTATCGACTACCCCTTACCGAGATGCCCACCATTTATCCTCCATATGTGATCGAACGCTCGCCGCGCGGCGAGCGAAGCTACGACATCTTCAGCCGCCTGCTGATGGATCGCATCATTTTCCTCGGCACGCCGGTGAACGATGACGTCGCGAACATCATCATCGCGCAGATGTTGTTTCTCGAGGCGGACAATCCGGATCGCGACATTTTCCTGTACATCAACAGCCCGGGCGGCAGCGTGTCGGCGGGGCTCGCGATCTACGACACGATGCAGTACATGAAATCGCCGGTGAACACGATCTGCATGGGACTTGCGGCCAGCATGGGCGCGTTCCTGCTCGGCGCCGGCCGCAAGGGCAAGCGATCGGCGCTGCCGCATTCGAGAATCATGATTCACCAACCGTCGCAGTCGGGCGGCGGCGGCACGGCGTCGGACATCGAGATTCAAGCGAAGGAGATTCTCTACCTCCGCGCGAAGATGAACGAGCTCCTGAGCAAGCACACGGGGCAGTCGATCGAGCGCATCGAGCGCGACACCGACCGCGACCGGTATCTGTCCGCCGAGGAAGCCAAGGAGTACGGCCTCGTGGACAATGTGATCACGCATCGCGGCGAGATCGTCGAGCCGAGCGCGCTGGCGGCCGTCACGAAATGATCGGCATTCGGAAGCCGCGAATCGCGGGCTCATTCCCCGATTCGCGGCTCCGTTTCCCGACCTGGAATAGATCGTCTCTTGCTTGGCTCGTGTCGGGTCCTTAACTCTTAGACAGACCCCACCCTGCCGGGCTCTTCCCTTCCCCGTGGTGGTATCCCGGACGAACGGATATCGGCCGCTTGGGCAACCGCATCACCTGTTGAGTGAGCTGTCATGTCGCACGACAAACACCTGCGTTGCTCGTTCTGCGGAAAGTCAAAGGACTCGGTTCGGAAGTTCATCTCCGGTCCGTCGGTCTACATCTGCAACGAGTGCATCGCTCTCTGCAATGAGATCCTTGCCGAGGACGAAGAGCGCGAGGTCGCTGAGGCGATCACGCAGGTTCCGACGCCGCAGGAAATCAAGGACACCCTCGATCAGTACGTGATCGGGCAGGAAAAGGCCAAGAAGGCCCTGTCGGTGGCGGTATACAATCACTACAAGCGCATCAATTCCGCGTCGCTGCGTGACGACGACGTGGAGCTCGACAAGTCCAACATTCTGCTGATCGGTCCGACGGGCGTCGGCAAGACGCTGCTCGCGCAGACGCTGGCGCGCATCCTCGACGTGCCGTTCACCATCGCGGACGCCACGACGCTGACGGAAGCGGGCTACGTCGGTGAGGACGTCGAGAACATTCTCGTGCGGCTGCTCCAGGCGGGCGACTTCAACGTCGCCGAATGCGAGCGCGGAATTGTGTACATCGACGAAATCGACAAGATCGCGCGCAAGTCGGAGAATCCCAGCATCACGCGCGACGTGTCGGGCGAAGGCGTGCAGCAGGCGCTGCTCAAGATTCTGGAAGGCACGGTAGCGAGCGTTCCGCCGCAAGGCGGCCGCAAGCATCCGCAGCAGGAATACATCCAGATCAACACCAAGGACATTTTGTTCATTTGCGGCGGCGCCTTCGACGGTCTCGAGAAGATCATCGAAGCACGCACGGGGCGTCGCGCGATCGGCTTCAACAAGGCCGCCGACGAAGCGCGCACGCCGATGCAGGCGAAGAATCCATTCGCCGAGGTGGAACCGGACGATCTGCTGCGGTTCGGCCTGATTCCCGAGCTGGTCGGCCGTCTGCCGGTCGCGGTTGCGCTCGAGGCGCTCGACGAGGATGCGCTCGTGCGTATTCTGCGGGAGCCCAAGAACGCGCTCACGAAGCAGTACGCCAAATTGTTCGAGCTCGAGGAAGTGAAGCTGACGTTCGAGGACACGGCGTTGCGCGCGGTGGCGCAGAAGGCGCTCAAGCGCGGCACGGGCGCGCGCGGCTTGCGCGCCATCCTCGAGGAGCTGCTTACCGAGGTGATGTTCGATCTCCCGACGCGCGAAGACGTCGAAGAGGTCAAGGTCACCGAGAGCTCGGTGATGAACGGAACGGCGCCGCTGCTCGAGATTTCGCCGCAGCGGAAGAAGAAGGAAGCGTGACCTTCGAAAGCCCCGGGCGAGTTGCTCGGGGCTTTTTTTATGAGGGTGTGTACCGCGTATCGAACGGCGCGACCAAACCGCACCGTTGTCATCCCGAGCCGGAGCGTAGCGAAGGCGAGGGATCCAACGTCCCGGTCGCGTGGCCGGCCAATCCGCCGGGACGCCAGATTCCTCGCTGCGCTCGGAATGACACGCGCTCAGGATACACCATGGCCAGCCCGACGAGCGGCGTGCGGAAGGGGGCCGGAGCACAGCCTGAACGCCCCGCACTCCGCGAATCGGTCGTATCTTTGAGGTATGCCTTCCGCGCCCGACCACACCCCCGCCACACCGGATTTCAAGCGCCTCGCTGTCCTGCCGCTGCGCGACGTCGTCGTGTTTCCCTACGTGGCCATGCCGCTGCTCGTCGGACGCCAGGCGTCGCTCGGCGCCATCGAAGCCGCGGCGGCGGAAGGCGGCATGCTGTTTCTCGTCACGCAACGCAGCGCGGACACTGAAGAACCGGCGGCGGGCGATCTGCATCGGGTCGGCACCGTCGCGCGCATCGTGCAAGCGACGCGGCAGGCCAACGGTACCGCGCGCGTGCTCGTCGAGGGATTGTCGCGCGGGCGCGTGTCGCGATACATCCCCGGAGCGGGTATTCTGCGCGCGTCGATTGCCGACGAACCCGAGCAGGAGATCGAGGATCCCGAAGCACTCCAGATTCTCGTGCGCCGCGTGCTCGCGCTGTTCGAGGAATACGTGTCGCTGCACCGGCGCATTCCGAACGAAGTCGTCGCCCTCGTGCAGGGCGCGGACTCGATCGTGCGGCAAGCGTACGGTATCGCCGCGCATCTCGCGGTGCGCGTCGAGGTGCGGCAAACGCTGCTCGAGGCGCCTACGATCACCGCGCTCTTCGACGCGCTGAGCCAGGTGCTCGGCAGCGAGACGGAGCTGCTGCGCCTCGAGCGAAAGCTCGACGAGGAAGTACGCGGGTCGTTGTTCCAGAATCAGCGCGAGTTCTATCTGCAGGAGCAGCTCAAGGCCATTCATCGCGAGCTCGGCAACGACGAGACGGACGACGTGCTGGAGCTCGAGCGACAAGTGGAAGCCCGCAAGCTTCCCGACGCGGTGAAGACGCGCGTGCTGCGCGAAGTGCGCAAGCTTCGGCGCATGTCGCCGCTCTCTCCCGAGTCGACGGTCGCGCGCAACTTCGTCGATTGGATCGTCGCGCTGCCGTGGACGGAACGCACCGACGACATCCTCGACGTCGCGCACGCGCGGCGCATCCTCGATGAGGATCACTACGGTCTCGAGGAAGTGAAGGATCGCATTCTCGACTACATCGGCGTGTTGTCGCTGGTCGAGCGCATGGAAGGACCGATTCTCTGCCTCGTCGGGCCGCCGGGCGTCGGCAAGACGTCGCTCGGCCGCTCGGTCGCGCGCGCGCTCGGCCGCAAGTTCGTGCGGATGTCGTTGGGCGGCGTGCGCGACGAGGCGGAGATTCGCGGGCATCGCCGCACGTACATCGGATCGATGCCCGGCCGCGTCATTCAGGCGATGCGCAAGGCCGAAGTGGTGAATCCGGTCGTGTTGCTCGACGAGATCGACAAGCTCGGCACCGACTATCGCGGCGATCCGGCGGCCGCCTTGCTCGAGGTGCTCGACCCCGAGCAGAACCGGGCCTTTAACGATCACTATTTAGAGGTTGATTACGACCTGTCGCAGGTGCTGTTCCTGACGACGGCGAACTACCTGCCGCAGGTGCCGGAGCCGCTCCGCGACCGCATGGAGATCATTCGCCTGTCGGGGTATCTCGATCAGGAGAAGTATTCTATCGCGCGGCAATTCTTGGTGCCCCGCCAGCTGCGCGCGAACGGGCTGGATCCGGCGACCGTCGAGTGGGACAGCGACGTCGTCCCCTCAATCGTTCAGGGGTACACCCGCGAGGCCGGCGTTCGCGAGCTCGAACGGCGGCTCGGACGCATCGCGCGGAAGCTCGCCCGCAAGCGCGCGGAGCACCGCGCGGCAGTGAGTACGGCCGCGAGTACGCCCGCGAGCACCGCCGTTCGGGCGTCGGACCTCAAGGACCTGCTCGGCATTCCCCCGTACGATCCGTCGCTCCTCACGCTCGAGGCGAAGGTCGGCGTCGCCACCGGCCTCGCGTACACGAGCGTCGGCGGCGACGTGCTCGAGATCGAAGTCAGCGTCATTCCCGGCCGCGGCAAGCTGAATCTCACCGGCACGCTCGGCGACGTGATGAAGGAGTCGGCGAGCGCCGCGCTGAGCTACGCGCGGCAGCGCGCCGGAGCGCTCGGCATCGATCGCGATTTTCACAAGAATCGCGATCTGCACATCCACATTCCCGCCGGCGCGACGCCGAAAGACGGACCGTCCGCGGGCATCGCCATCGCGACGGCGATCGTCAGCGGGCTCACCGGCATTCCGATTCGTGGCGACGTGGCGATGACGGGCGAGATCACGCTGCGCGGCCGCGTGCTCGCGATCGGCGGCCTCAAGGAGAAGGCGGTGGCGGCGCATCGCAACGCGATTCGCCACGTCATCATTCCGCATCAGAACTTGCGCGACGTCGAGGAGCTGCCCGAGGAAGTGCGCACCGCCGTGACGTTCCATCCCGTGCGATCGATGGACGAGGTGCTGGCGATCGCGCTTGCGCGGACGGCGTTCGAGCGCGGTGACGCCGACGCACCCGCCATCGCGCCGAACTGATGTCGGACGACTCGGACGACGCCCCAGTCGCGGGCACGCGCGATCCGCTCGTCATTCGCTCGCTCGAGTTCATCGGCGGCATGGCGAGTCTGGGCGGCTGGCGTCCGGAAGTGACGCTGCCCGAGATCGCCTTCGCGGGACGATCGAACGTCGGCAAGTCGTCGCTCCTCAACCGTCTCATTCATCGCAAGAAGTTCGCGCGCGTCAGCAACACGCCGGGACGCACGCGCGAAGTGAATTTCTTCAAGGTCAACGACGCGTTCGTGCTCGTCGATCTGCCGGGCTACGGCTACGCGCGCATCTCGAAGGAACGGCGCGCGGAGTGGAAGCCGCTCATCGAGAGCTATCTGAGCTCGAGCGCGCAGCTGCGCGGCATCGTGCTCTTGCTGGACGCGCGTCACGATCCCACCAACGACGACCGGCAGATGCTCGATTTCCTGAGCGAGCTGGGTGTGCCGACGATCGTCGTGCTGACCAAGATCGACAAGCTGCGCCCGGCCGAACGGCGGCGGCACATGACGGAGATTTGCGCCAGCGTCGGACTCGATGAAGAACAAGTCATTCCGTTCAGCGCGGTGACCGGCGAAGGACGTCCGGATCTCGCCGAAGCAATGAGCGCACTCCTCGAGCAGCCCTCGTGGAAGGCGACGTCGTGATGCGCCGTTCGACGCTCTCGGCGGCAATGGCTCTCGCCGCATGTGGCTCGCAGCCGCCGGCCACGCAATCGCCGCCGGCACTTCCACCGGCGCGCGTCACGCGCGACTCGATGAGCACCGCGCTCGTGCCCCCGGGCTATGGCACACTGCACCAGGACGACATCTCGATCATTCTCCAGCCGAACGGCGTGCGCGTCACCGCGCTGCCGCTCGATGAGTCGATCATTCGGCTCCTCGCGCCGGACAGCTACCGTTCGATGCGCTCGATCCTCGAGGCAAAGCGGCAGCAGATTGCGCAACGTGCGCAGCTGCGTGGCATTCAGAATCCGCGCGTGTGGTACGTTCGATTTTATGGATTGACCCCCGACGCCCATTTCGTACCCACGGACTTTTCAATTCTTTCCGGCGGGCGCGAGTATCGCCCGTTCGACGTCATTCCGATCACCGGCGGCTTTGGCGATCAGCGGCTGCAGCCGCGCGACACCCAGGCCGGATTATTGTTGTTCGAGGAGGGAGTCGACGTCACGCAGCCGCTCTCGGTCACCATGGGCGCCGAGCGTAACACCGACTGGAGTTTGGACGATATCCTCAAGAAGCTCGATGCCGAGCGCGCCAGTGTCCGTGCGCGTGCGGGCGCACATCCGTAACCGCCATGCCCTATCTTCCACTTCGCAAGATCGCCGACTCGCCGACTCGCGGCGCCGCCGCTGAATGGCTCGAGTCACTCGCCCACCAACTCGCGGACGACGCCACCGATCGCGCCGAGTTGTGTCGGCGAACGCTGACGTCGCTCTACTATCCGGAGTTCGCGGAGAATTGGGAAACGGCCATGGCCGATCCGAAGCTGGCGGCGCCCACGCGGCTCGCGCTGGCGGCGATGGACCCGCGCCACGTCACCCTCGAGCCGGAATACTACGGCGACTGCGACGAAACACGCTTTCAACGGGTGAAGCCGTTGCTGTGGTTGTGGTACTCGTTCGACCGCAGCCCGGTCGGCGGACAGAACGTGTGGCTCGGTGTCGAGCTGCGGCGCGTCCTGGCACGGCACATCTTCAAGCGCTGCGGCGAGAACTTCAAGGCGTTTCACAACGTCGAGTTTTCGTTCGGATACAACATGGAAGTCGGCGATAATGTCGTCGTGCATCGCCAGGTCCTGCTCGACGACCGCGGCGGCATTCGCCTCGGCAACAACGTTTCGATCAGCGATTACGCGAACGTCTACAGTCACACGCACAGTATCGTCGAGCAGCGCGAGGTGACGAACGCGTGCACGGTGATCGACGACGGTGTCCGGATCACGTATCACGCGACGGTGCTGGCGGGCGTTCACGTGCACGAGCAGGGCATGGTCGGCGCGATGGCCGTCGCCACGAAGGACGTACGGCCGTATCACGTCTACGTTGGCATTCCCGCGAAGAGCGTTCGCGTGAAGCCGAACGCGCCGCAATCGGGGCACGTGCTCAAGACGGCGAGCGAGCGAAGCAGCTAGCGATCACCCAACAAGCTCGAGGCCGCGCGCGCGGGTCACGAGCTCGGCACCCGATGTGGCGTCCACGATTCCAAAACCGCCGCTGTCGTCCAACCAGCAAACAACGCTCGCGTCGGGCGCGAGAGTCACGCGCTCGATCTCGTCGGCTGTGGGACGTACGCTGACGCGCGGCAGCGACGGACCGCTGACGACGGTGATGTGCCCTTCCCGGCCGCCGACGATGAGGACGTTGCCGTCGTCCGAGAGCGCGGCACAGGACGCGCCACGGACGATGGTCGAGTCCCACACGCGCTTCGCCGTTTCCACGTCGAAAACCTTGAGCTCGTCCCAGTGAATGAAGAAGTATCCGCCCGTTTCGGACAGGCCGGTGATTCCACTCATGTAGGCGAGTTTGGAACCGTCCACCGGACCCTTCGTGGACGTGACGCGATTGCTCGGCCGGTCCCACAGCATCCAGTTCAGCGAACTGCGAAGCGTGAATCGATTGCCGAGCGGCGCTGCGCCGAAATCGTCAAACGCGGCGGGTTTGACACCATCCACACAGATCGGATCGGCGACGAGCGCTCCGCCATCGTCCGGCGACCAGATGAATCCATTTCGTCGGACGTCGATCGTCGCGTAGGCACGCTCGCCGAGGATGTGCGCGCGTGAAATCGGCTGCGTCGAGGTAAAATCATCCTCGCGCAACCAGTCGGCGGTTCGGCGAACGGACACCGTACCGGCTTCGTCGCTCGTGAGAATCGACGCCGCGTCGGCGGAGAACGTGAGCGTGCGTACCGCGCTCGACGGAAAGGCGCGGAATGCGCGCGTCGTTTCGCCGTCGATCCGGAGCACGACACCATCGCGCGTTCCCACCCACACCACGAACGACGACGCGTCGGAGAAGGAACGCGGCTCGAAGACGATGGCGGTGACTCGGCCCGCAAGCGACGGGATCACGATGCTCGTGGCGTCATGTTTTCGCGAAGTAATAGGTGTGCGCCGTCGTGATGTTGGGCTCGTCCGGATCGAAATCGAAGGTGCTGTACCACGACGGATGATGTCGGAGACTCGTGAAGTTCGTGTTGTAGTGCACGAACGTTTCGCTCGTCGGCCATGTGCCGTGGTCGTTCATTGCCGGCGTGTCGGCGAGGGCGCCCGTGAACCTGAATGACGCAGTGAGCAGGTTCGCCCAGTTCTCGGAACAGTTGACGTAGACGAATCCGCCCACCTTCGTCACCGATGGCGCGTAGTAGCGATAGCAGCGGAGGAGATAGCCTTGCAGTCCGATCGTATCGACCGCAGCCGCATAGTGGGCTCTCACCGTGTCGTTATGGAATTCACCGACGGTTCCAAAATTGACTCCGATGCCGTCGCCGTTCATTCGCGTGAACGCGTCCCTGATGGTCAAGGCACGCGCGACCGTGTTCGCGGGATAGTACTGAAGCGCGATCGCCTGCGTTCTCGCGTTCGCGTAGTTGAGGCGGCCGACTGCATTGACGCGGACGAACGCGCGTTGCCGGCCTTGCTTCAACGCCTCGGTAAAATCAAGCGGATCATTCGCTGGTCCAAGTAGCCAGTCGAGCTGATTGCGCGCCAGCGCGTGGGGATATCCGAACGTGTACACGCTGATCGCCCGGCCCGCATTCAGCGCCAACGCCTGCACCTCCTGATCGTCTTCGACCCATGCCGTCAGCCCGAGGACGAGGCACTTGTGCATGCCATAGCCCGGGTGCGGATTGTTGAACATGACCGCGTCGACGTCGCCATAGGTCGCTCGCACGTTCTGCCAATGGGCCGTGAGCGTCGCGTCGAATGACGTCGTCCTCCGAAGGAGGTTTTTGGCCAGCGCGGCGGCGAGCAGCGCGCGCTGGTTCTGCCCGTTCTGCCTGGCGCCGTCCGTTCGTCTCCGAATCATCATGTTCGTGCTCACCGCGGCGGGATCGGTGACATCGTACTGTGTGGCGATGATCCAGCGAAATCCCGGATTGCCGAGCGCGCTGCTGAATTTGTCGGCCAGCGCGACGGCGTACTCGTACGACGTCCCTTCGCCGACGATGAGCATTGATTTGAACGCGAAACAAAACTCGAGGACGACCGTTGCACCATGCCGCACCGAGGAGACAATGACCTGGTTGCTGGCGCGGGATTGAATCGTGACTCCTCCGTAACTTGCTTCGTCGGCGACCGCCGTCTTCCACCCGTCGACTCCGTCGATCGTGAGCCGACAAAATGAGTCGCCGGGAATGTACCCGACAAACAACGGCGTGACGCCGAATTGATGCTTCTGGATGCACGGCAAGACCACATTCGCCAACTCGACGCCCGGGGTGGCGGCCACCGTCGCGCCGAATGCCGTCGTGACCACCGCGTTCGCCGCATCGGCTCCGTCGAGCGTCGTCCAACGATTGACGCTGAGCTGCGCGCTCCACGCGACGGGCCACGTCAGCACGGTGCCGTCCGGCTTGCGCGTCTTGATGCGGGCGGTGAGTGTGAACGTGCCGCCGACCTCGACGGAGAGCGGAGTGATCGTGGTTCCCTCACCGCCCTGATCCTCCTCCGCCTCGGCGGCGACGGCGCCGGTGGTGGTCTTCGTTCCTTCCCACCGCCATCGCGCGTCGTCGAGTTGGACCTTGACGTCTACGTCGGCGAAATCGGCCGCTGAATCATACGCCAGCGTGACCTGCCCTTGATCGTCGGTACGAAGGCCGGCCGCCACCACGACTCCGATCGTGACGGTGACGTCGACTCCCACCAGCGCCGGCACGTTGTTGTTGTACTTGCTCAGCACCGTGATGCACAGGTAGCCACGCGCCGCTGGGCACACGTGAATGGCACTGCCGGGACCGGGCGGTGGCCCTCCCGCGGCGGTCACGTACGCCATGCTACCGCGACGCCATCCGCTCGAGGGTATCGATCTTCACCGCGGCAGACAGCTCGCGATCGCGGATGACAGGTGCGAGCAGAGGGTCGTCCACCGGATCGGCGCCGAGCCGCAACACGAGCAGGCAGAATCGGGTGATATGGGCGGTGACGAGGAAACCCATCGAGCGCACCTTTGGCGTTGCCGAACGCAGCAGCGCGAGCAGCTCGTCGTCCGTTTTGCCCTCGAGTACTTCCGGCATGTCCACTCGTGCGCGCGCGATGACCTTGCGAAGGAATTGCTCCCACCGCTCGTTCTCGAACACCTTCAGCTGTTCGCGGCGTATGACCAGCATGATTGAATTTGTCGAATGCGACTCAGAGTATAATAAATGTTCGCGCCAGCGCGGGCCACCTAGAAAACTCTCATCACGTCATCCACGGGTCCGGCGTCGCCGCCGGCCAGGAGCTCGACGATCTCGCGCAACGACGCGCGCTCGCCGGGAAACGCGAAACGGGCGAGCGCGTCTTCGATCGAGAGCCACGCGTGGCCTTGGTGCTCGCTGCCGATCGTGACCGGCGCGTTGGCGACGAATGCCGCGAAGACGACCGCCAGCTCGACGGCGCCGCGTTTGCGCAGATAAAACGGCTGCACGCGCACGACGTACAGCTTCTCGATCTCGAGCCCGGCCTCTTCGCGCACCTCGCGCACGGCGGCTGCCTCCGGGGTTTCGCCGGGCTCGATGTGACCGTGCACCGGCTCCCACGCCGTGGGGCAGCGTGTGTCCAGCGCGCGCTGCAACGCGAGCACGCGCCAGCCTGTCGGTGCGGCGTGAATTACGAACACATCGATCGTACCGACTTCGATCTTCGTCATGGGCGGAAAACTACCGCTGCGACGTCGCCGGCGCGCGACTGCCGAATCGAGATCGTCGCGCAAGTCGAACGTCCCACCGAGGTCGATGAGCCCTTTGATGACCTCGCGAGGAGTTTCGGCAACGGCCATCGGCGTGTCGTCCGGCGTTGCAACGCGCAGAACTTCTTCAACCGTCGTTCGCCCGGCGTTCGCGTGCGCAATGCCCGACCTCCAGAGCGAGCGCATTCCGTCGGCGCGCGCCGCGTCGGCGATGCGCTCCGTCGGCTCGCCGGCCGCGACGCGCCGCTCGAATTCCGGTGTGCCAATGAGCACTTCGACGAGCGCCAGGCGGCCGTGAAATCCCGTTCCGCCGCATGCCGCGCACGCGTCGGCCGCGCACGTGCCGGCTCCATGGCAGGTTGCGCAGATACGCCGCACGAGCCGTTGGGCCAGGACACCTTTCACGGCCGTCGCGATCTTGTAGCTGGCGACGCCGATGTCAATCAGTCGCGTGACAGCGCTCGGCGCGTCGTTCGTGTGCAGCGTCGACAACACGAGATGTCCGGTGAGCGACGCTTGCAGCGCGATTTCGGCGGTTTCACGATCGCGAATCTCACCGATCAGCACCACGTCGGGATCCTGTCGCATGATCGAGCGCAGCGCGGTCGCGAACGTCAGTCCCGCCTTCTCGTTCACTTGCACCTGAACGATGCCCGGCAGCCGATATTCGATACCGTACTTTGCCAATTTGCCGGTGGACTCTGACGGGTCCCTATCCGATGAGGGGCTACCTCGACCAAAACCTCACGCTCGGCCAAGCTCTCGTCCGCCGGCGTCACGAACTCGGGCTGAACCGTACAGCGGCGGCACGGCGACTAGACGTGGAGTACATCACCCTTCGCAGGTGGGAAGGCGACCAAAAAACGCCTATCGCTCGAATGTGGCCCCGAATCGTCTCTTACCTTGGATACGATCCAGGACGAATCCGGAGGCGGGTCCGCCGACCGTTGGTGCGTCGCACCAACTAGATCGCACTCGTTGGCCTGCAAACTTGGCGAAGCATTGGCCGTCCTGACCTTATCCTACGAAAGGCTATTTCTCAAGAAGCCTGACCGTTGGCCAAGCCCGTTTTTGGCGTCGGGACGGGCTTGATCTCAACCGCACCAACGCAGCCCGAGAGCTGGATCTCGAGTACATCACCCTTCACAGGTAAGAGTGCGACGAGAAAACGCCCATCGCAGCGATGTGGCCGCGGATTGTCTCATACCTTGGATATGACCCCGGGAGGATTCGGCGACGCGGGAGGTCCTCAGCGACAGTTGGGCAGCCGGGTTGTGAGGAGGCACCAGTGAGCTGCTGGTAGTTCGTGTCGCATACCGAGACTCTGATTGTCGAAGGAGACGCGAAGGCCCGATACGATTTCCTAGTGGGACAGTGAAGCCCATCCCGTCGCATTCGCGAACGAATCAATCGCTCACAAGCCCGGCGCAATACGAAGGGCCTCTTGCGCGAATCTGATACGCTCAATAATATACAAACTGTAAAACGCAGGGCGCCGCCGCCCAGCCGCAACCGGCAAATGCGAGCGCCCGAGTGTCGCGGTCTGATGGCGCGATCCTCCTCCGAGGAGGCACGCGCCATTCGCCGATCGCGCTGCCGGTATCTGCATCCTCTGAATCGCGGTGTGAGACGTTCATCGCTCTGAGGAATTGCTTCTAAGACAACCGGAGATCAAACCAATGCCCCAACGACCGCCTTCGCCTAGGTCTCAATCGCCGAGATCTTCACGCACGACCTCCAGGCACATCATGAGTGTTCTGGTGTTGATTGGTCTTTCACTTGCAGCGGCTTGCAGCAACGACGGGACGCCGAATCCAATTTCACCGAAATCGCCGGCTTACGCTCAGTCGGTCGGACGAGCGAAGTCACGAGGCATTGAGGACGTATTCCTCGATGTTGAGACAACCATTCCCGGGTTTGGTGGATTCTTCATCGACTCTGCAGGCGACGTCGAAGCGTTTGTCTCCGACTCTTCTCGTAATGTCCAGGCCGCGAACGCCGTTCGGAGTTGGTTCACGGCGCATCACGACCTATTTCAGCGCAACCCGAAGGCCCGCATTCTGCTGCGAAAGGGGAGCTTCGGATTCAGCCAGCTCGTTGCCTGGCAACAGGCGGTCGCCATGGGCACGCAAGTCGCCGACGAGATTTCCCTCATTGATGCTGACGAGTCTGTCAATCGAGTCACAGTTTGGGTCCGGAGCCAGGCTGCTGCGGACCGACTCCCTCTAGTCGCTGATCGTCTTGGAATTCCGCGCGAGGCGTTGCTGGCCCGAGTCGCGGACTTACGAGTTACCGCGACGACCCAAACAACCGACGCGCATCGCCCGACGAGTGCTGGGTTTAAGATCAAGTACAATTTCAGCCCGGACACCACTGAGGCGTGCACCATGGGCTACAACGTGAATGTCAACGGCGAACGATACTTTATCACCGCCAGTCACTGTCAGCGGAATTTCACGGGCGGGACCGGCATGCAGTGGTATCAGACTGACGGCACCCAGCTCGGCTCGACGGCTATCAATCCGGCGTGGGCAACGACCGGCTGCACAGCGGGAGCCCTCGTTTGTCGAATGACTGATATCGCGCTCGTGAAATACTGGCCCTTCTTCACCTCGCTTGACTCGACGGCGGCAGAGACGAGCGTTGTCGGCAATGGCAGCAATTCAGGAAATCAGACGATCGGATCCTACTATCGTCTGGCATCGTACTTGGGCGATAGAGTCATTGGCGACACTCTCTATAAGACGGGCTTTGCGTCTGGAACCACGAAGGGTCCGCTAATCCAAAGCTGCGCGATAACCCCTCCGGATGCAGTCTTTCACGAAAGCGTTACATGCGCCAGTATCGTTCAGGCGAACGACATCGAAGGGGACAGCGGCGCGCCGGTGTACTATTTCAGATTTCCGCTCGCGGGCGACGTTCGAGTCGCCGAGGGCGTGGCATGGGGCAAAGGTACCGTTTTGGTGCTCCAACACCCGCAGGTCTTCCTCTACAGCCCGTGGCCCATCATGCAGTCCGATCTCGGCGTCACCATGACCCTGTGGCCGCACTAGGGGGACCAGGATCACTAACCTATCACGAGACTGTCTGCGCATGACCCGGCCTCAGCGTTCGTCACGGCTTCGTGCGCAGACAGGCGCGCCCATGGGCAAATTGGTTTCTTATGTAGATCGGAGCGCCGTCGGTTGCGGTGCGCGCCGAGCGTCGAACTATTCTCGCAGAGGTCTGATCGTGCTGTTCGCAAGCTTCTGCGCGTCGTCGGCTTGTCAGTCAGTCAGGCACGGCGAAGGCAGCGAGGCGTGTTCGAATCCCTTCTCGCTCGCGGCCAGCCTTGCGCCTCCGCGTCTGCCGGTTCCGACCCCAGCGACGACGGGAAGAGTGACCGTCATTGGTGTGGTGATCGACTCCGCGTCGGGGCGTGGCATTCGCGGCGCGTTCGTCAACTTCGTTGGTGAGGGCGGCAATTCGCACGACACGGTGTTCGGGCGCGCGGACATCGCCGGCGCATTTACGGTCGCGATTCTGCCTGGGCCGTATGCGGTGAGCGCGGGGAGCGCCAACTTTCGCCTCTTTCAGAGTCCTTTTCAGGGACGTTCTCCCATAGACACGCTTCGCATTTTGCTCCGACGCTCGTTGCCAATCTGTAGGGTTCACCTCGATTGAGGTCATGCACCATAGGCGGTCGGATTAGAGGCCAAAGTGACCGCGGCGGCGATTGACGCCAAAACCAAACGCTCGCCCCGTTCGCGCAACGCTTCGGCGTGTACCCGAACCAGATCACCGAATAGCGCGGCAAGTCATCGCGAGCACGCGGATGGGATTGGCGGCGACGCGAGCGACGCGAACCCCCGATCCACACGAAGGTGCTGCTCGCGAAGATCGAGCAGCGGGCGCTCGAACTAGATTTTTTGTCCAGCGCGCTCGGTCGCGAACGCGGGTCGAGCTGAAAGCGATGATTCATCGCGAGGACGACAGCGCGGGCGCCGTCCGCAACATCTACCGCCCGCGACATTTTACGATCCGAATCGCACGTGTCGAATAGGACGATTTCGCCAATTCGATAGTCGCGCGATCACGGCGTCTAGGTCATCTCGTAGCTCGAGGTTCGGCAGCATCCCCGTCTGTTGGCGCAGGTCTCCTGGTAGCACCTTGGCACTGCTGTCGGGAGTCGCAACGCGTGTCACCTCGTCGAGGGTGGTTCGGCCTGCCATCACGTGGGATTCTCCAGACTGCCAGAGCGACCGCATGCCGTCGGCGCGCGCGGCGTCGGCGATGCGCTCCGTCGGATCTCCGGCCGCGACGCGCCGCTCGAACTCCGGCGTGCCGATCAGGACTTCGACGAGCGCGAGGCGTCCGTGAAAGCCTGTTCCGCCGCACGCCGCGCACTCGTCGCTCGCCCGGTTTCCGGCTCCGTGACAGGCCGCGCACGTTCGCCGCACGAGCCGTTGTGCCAGCACCCCTTTCACCGCCGTGGCGATCTTGTAGCTCGCGACGCCGATGTCGATCAAGCGCGTGACCGCGCTCGGCGCGTCGTTGGTGTGTAGCGTCGACAACACGAGGTGCCCCGTCAGCGACGCTTGCAGCGCGATCTCGGCCGTCTCGCGATCGCGAATCTCACCGATCAGCACCACGTCGGGATCCTGTCGCATGATCGAGCGCAGCGCGGTCGCGAACGTCAGTCCCGCCTTCTCGTTCACTTGCACCTGAACGATGCCCGGCAGCCGATATTCGATACCTTACTTTGCCGATTTGCCGGTGGACTCTGACCGGACCCTATCCAAAGAAGGGCTATCTCTCGAATAATCTGACGCTTGGACAAGCCCTTGTACGCCGCCGGCAAGAGCTTGGGGTCAACCGGACAGACGCGGCTCGGAAGCTTGAGGTGGAATACATCACCCTCCGCCGATGGGAACGGGACGAAAAGACGCCGATCGCCGGGATGTGGCCGAGGATCGTCTTGTACCTTGGATATGACCCTGGCCGGATTCGGCGGCGGGTACGATCCGGGACAACTCCCACCATTGCCGCGAAAGCATCGACTCAGACTTTGATCGGTGGGACTGAGGCATACCGCCAGCTTGCCAGACGATGTCGAGAAATGGCTTCAGCGGATCGACCTCGGTGACATCCCGCGGAGCGACCAACCGCTGGCTCTGCTCTCGGGGAATGGCGCCGGACCGAACGACGAGCGTTATTCGACGGCGATCCCAATCAGCTCGATGCGCGTAACAACGTTGCTGGCGGGGACTCCTCTCCACGCCACCCGGCGACGGTTCCGAAACCGGTTCTAATCGACGTGCCCAAGCACTGCGGCTGGTGGCGTACGGAATGCGCGCATAAAGGGCACGATCATCCCTGCGGCAGAAGCGCCAAGCACCACCGCCACACCAATCAGAGAACCGAAAACCTGGACCTCGCCAACCTCACGATGCAAGCTGCGCGCAACCGGCCAAAGCAAAGCACTGACCGGGACGGCGAGGATGCAGCCGAAAGCCACATATCGAACGACCCGCGCCACCAGGAAGTCGCGTATATCTCGCGTCGTCGCTCCGAGCGCGATCCGCACCGCGAGTTCATGCGATGGTCCGGCCAAATGCACCGAAAAAGCTCGGTGGGCACATCCGAGCGCCCGCGCCCGTTGCACTTCTCGCTCATCGAGGATCGCCGTACCGCTGTTACAGCATGTCGAAATAGCGGATCTGTTCCTTGAGACTCGCAAAACCCGTTCGGCATTCTTTGAGCATCCTCTTCACGCGCCCGTCCGATAGCTCTCTCGCTACCCTGGTGAAGACTGTTGGCGCGTCTCGGGTTTCCTTGACAACAGCTACGGCGACCGAATCGCCGAGAAGCTCGAACCGTACCGGGTGGGGGCGTTTACCACCCCGCCTGATCCCGTACGCCTTGCGGATGATGAATTCGGCCCGCTGAGCGCGATTGGCTTGCCGTGTCTGAACAGACAAACGATCTCAGACTCGTACCGACGGTAAGACGGCACTGTCATACGCGTGCGCCTCGAATGTTCCGCCAACAAACGTTAGCCAGAAGTGTCCGCGACGATCCCTGATCGCTGGCCGCGGGTAACCAGGCAGCGCCGTGTTCGAGCCCTCGTGGAGTGTGGACCCTCTCGACACGGTGATCTGGCATGCTCGACATGAAGTCTTCTCGACGTTGGCCACACTCTGTCCGGCGGCATGTGACGAGTTTGTCGCTAGACATGCGATGCATGCCGTCGCAGCGGATAGCCGTCGTCGGTACATGGCGTATTGAGTTTGGGAACTCGCGTAGAGCAGGAACCGCACGTCATCGACGCGGCTACCAGCACTATGGGAGTGGAGTTCGGACGCGCCCCGCGCAACTAGCCGGGCAAGCGTCGCGTCGCTTGGCGAAGATGCCATACGGCGACGCGACGAGGAGCTGACAAGTTCAACAATCCAGCAAGTTGACCGGCTCCGTCGCCGAACGGAGACCC
Organism: Gemmatimonadaceae bacterium; assembly: GCA_035606695.1. NCBI lineage: Bacteria > Pseudomonadati > Gemmatimonadota > Gemmatimonadia > Gemmatimonadales > Gemmatimonadaceae > Gemmatimonadaceae bacterium. The sequence goes on along the minus strand of DATNEW010000043.1, from coordinate 141,536 downwards.
ATACTGCCGTGCGGCGCGAGGATTTGCAAGAGAGAGCTGTGGGACTGAAGAGGCGATCTCAACCGAAACAGCACTAAATCCGTCGCAACTAAGTCAGACGGCCGACGAGCCAGCAGTACATACTCCTTTTATTAAGATAGATTTAATATTCAAGCACGCTTTGCAGAGCTTTAATATTCAAGCGCGCTTTGCGGAGCTGTTTGTCTGCGGTCGCGGTCGCCACAGTCATCCACGCGACAACGGAAGGGATTCAGGCCCTTGCGGGGAGCGGTCATCGGTACCAGCGCTTCGGACGATTCGTCGGACTCGTGTTGGCCATGCAAAGGCTCTCACGCGCTCGGACAGGGCGTATCGAGCCCGCGCTGCAACACCGCACACGCGAACCTTCGATTCTGACGGTATCGTCGGACCACCGACACGTCCACCATTCCAACCTCAATCCTCGTCCGTCGGCCGAAAGCTATTGCGCAGGCTTCGCCGCCGGACGAGCAACGTGTCCAGATCGTCGCGCAAATCGAATGCGCCGTCGAGATCGATGAGCGACCGAGCCGCCTTGGGCTCAGACTCGGGACGGGGCAGCGGTACGTCGTCTGGCGATGTCACACGCATGACTTCGTCAAGCGTCGTGCGGCCTCCGTTCGCATGCGCCACGCCGGACGTCCAGAGCGAGCGCATTCCGCCCGCGCGCGCGGCGCCCGCGATGCGCTCGGTAGACTCGCCTGCCGCCACGGATCGCTCGAACTCCGGCGTGCCGACCAGCACCTCGACGATCGCGAGGCGTCCGTGAAGCCTGGTGCCGCCGCACACGGCGCAATCGGCGCCCTTGGCGTTGCCAGTGCCGTCGCACGTATGGCACGCGCGCCGCACGAGCCGCTGCGCGATCACGCCTTTCACCGCGGTCGCGATCTTGTAGCTTGCCACACCGATGTCGATGAGCCTCGTCACCGCGCTGGGCGCGTCGTTGGTGTGCAGCGTCGAGAGGACGAGATGCCCCGTGAGCGACGCCTGAATCGCGATCTCCGCCGTCTCGCGGTCACGAATCTCCCCGATCAAGACGACGTCGGGGTCCTGGCGCATGATTGAGCGCAGCGCCGTCGCGAAGGTGAGCCCCGCCTTCTCGTTCACCTGCACCTGAACGATCCCAGGTAACCGAAATTCGATCGGGTCTTCCACCGTGACGATGTTGACGCCGCGCTCCTTGATGCGCCGAAGCGCCGCGTAGAGTGTCGTTGTCTTTCCTGACCCGGTGGGTCCGGTGACGAGAATCAACCCTTCGCGCAACTGCAGCAGCTGCTCGATGCGTTGCAATTCATCGCCGTGAAAGCCCATGCCGTCGAGCGTGATGACGGCCGAGCGGCCGTCGAGCACGCGGATCACGACTTTCTCGCCGTGCGACGCCGGAAGCGTCGACACGCGCAGGTCGACCGCCACCCCGTTGATCGCGACACGCGCTCGCCCGTCCTGCGGCCGCAAGCGGTCGGCGATATCGAGCCCCGAGAGAATCTTGATGCGCGACACGAGCGCCGGCCCGACGGCGCGCGGCAACGTGCGCGTGAGTGCGAGCACGCCGTCGACGCGATGCCGCACCGCGATTCCCTGCTCTTCCGGCTCGATGTGAATATCGCTCGCACGCGCCGCGATCCCGCCCGCGAGCAGCGAGTCGACCAGCGCCGTGATCGAGCCGCCGGTTTCGTCCGTCGGATTCGGCGGCGCCGTTTCGAGTTCTCCAGCGAGATGCTGAACCTCGGTCACCGATAGCGCTTCGAGCTCCTGCGAGACGCCCATCCCGCGATACAGCTCCTCGATCCGCCCAGCGATGTCGGCGGCATCGGCGACGACAAGGCACACGCGGCGCCCCGTGGCGAAACCCAGCGTGCGCTCGCAATCGACGTCGAGCGGATCGGCGGTCGCGACGCACAGATCGCGCTCGGTGGCGCTGAGCGGCACGACGTGAAACCGCCGCGCCCACTTCTCGGGCACGAGCGACACGGCATGGGCCGTGGCGCGACTCAGGTCGGCGACGGGAAGATTGTACCGCCGAGCGATCACGTCGGCGGGCGAGGGTTTTGGAAGCGGGATGGGGGCGCGAGATGCCATGGCCCGACGATAGGCGCGAAGGGCTCTCGGCGCGCCATCATTTCAGTGCGGACCGTGTCTGCGCGACGCATACGCATCCGAACTCTTGACTACGACAAGGTCTGACAGAATCTGACACGGTCTGTGAACAGCAGCGGAGTGGCCCGTTACATCAGAGTCCACATGCTGCTGAAGGTTTCCAGACCTTGTCAGATGTTGTCGGAACTTGTCGTCGTTCAGCGGTTTGTCCGACCAACACATCTCGCTCAAAGAATGCTCCACAAGTCCCGGCTGACATCGACATTGAAGGTCCATCGTCCATTGCCGCGGAGTCCTCTCGCGACATCGATGCGCACGAGATTGAACGGCAGGATGTACGCGGCGCCGATGGACGGGAAGAAGTGCGAGCTTCGCGCGCAGTCCACTCCCGTCGAACCCACGGCGACCGAGCCGGATGCGGCCGACACTAGCGGCGGCTCCCCGACACAAGCCTGCGGCGCGTCGCCAACCTCCACCCCATGCACATACGGCGCAATCGTCGCCCGCGACGGCACGCGCCCATAACGCCCCAACGAGAAGCCGATGAATGGTGCCGGCAACTGCAGCTCGACATGCTCGGAGTATCCGACGTCCGACACGAGCGAGTGAAAGTCATACCCGGGCGCCGACACCGGACCGCCGAAGTACACGAGCTCCGGCACGATCGGTTCGGCGCGCCGGTCCTTGAAGACGCGCGCGAGTGTCGTCGTCGTCGCCAAGCGCAAGTCGCCGAACGCGTGGTCGGCGGTGACGACCGCTGAGGCACGCCCCGAATGCTCATTCGCTCTTGGAAATACCGCATCGCTTCGCTCCACCGGAAAGCGACCGCGCAAATCGATTCTGGCGCCGAGCATCGTTCCCGCGAGCCACTCCTGCGACGGACGATTGAGCTCGAGCTCGACCCGACGAACATGCCGCTCTTCGAACGTCAACGTCGGAATGAACGTCCCGCGGACTGGCGACGCATGAATGCCGAGCGGCGACTCGATCCCGTACGACGCGGTGAGCCGCGGGTCGAAGCCCATCCAGGTCGTCAGGTCCGCCGTCAACCCAACCGCGCGCACCAGATACGGATCGGTGTAGTCGCTCGCGAACTCCTGCCCCGCGATCGAATTCACCACCGTCGACCGCTCGGCGACATCGCTCACGTCGCGGAAGTCTCGCATCGCGAACGCGTGCACCGCGAACCCATCGGGCCGCGTCAGGCCGATACTCGCCGCCCCCTTGAGCATCTTGTCATCGATGCCGTATCGCGCGCGTACCGTCGCCGAGAGACCGGTCGCGAACGGCTGCGTCAACCCGGCGCCGACGCCCAACCCTTCGACGCGATCGTAGCGCGCGAAGTCCGAGATGTTGCGCGCCGACAGCGAGGCGCTGCGAGTCGTCGCCAACGCGCGCGCGCGAATGAGTCGCTGCGCTTCTTCCTGTACCTGCGCGATGTCCGATTCCGTCACCGCGGTCACGTCGGCCGGCAGCGAATCCAGAATCCGCCCCGTCCACTTGTGCGCCTTGATATCGGCGGGCGAGGACACGATCTCGGGCCCGGTAAACAACACGGGCGCCGGATCCTGATTCAACTTGTAGTCGCTGATCTCCCAGCGGCCGTTGATGATCCCGCGCGCCGGAAAATCCAGCCACTCCCCGCGCCGTACGATTTCGATTTTCTGCTCGCTCGGCAGCCAGAACCGGCCGCCAACGAGTCGATTCTCGAGCACCACCGAAAGCTGCTCGAGCGCCTTGTCGAGCAGCGCCGACTTCGTAAACGTAAAGTCCATGCGCGCGACCTGGCCGCCGTCGGGCTCGATGTACACCGCGCCCGCGACGCGCGGCTGCCGATCGTCCTTCGGGCGCACCTTGATCTGGTACACGCGAATGCGCCGCGAGCCCGTTCCAATGGCGAAGCTGTCGGCGAGCGCGTAGTCGTACTCGCGAAGCCCGACCGGCGACAGCGGATGCGGCACGTCGGCCACCTCGTCCCCGTCGCCGATGCGAATGGTGTTCGGGAAGTTGTTCTGGACGATCCCCAGGTGGTCGGCGTGGTACGCGATGTCCGTCGGCATCAGCAGGGTATCGCGACGCCCGATGATGCGCTGCTTGCTCAGGTTGGGCGCGCGCCAGTAGACTTCGAGCTCCAACTCGTCCGACTTGATGATCTTGGGCGGCGTGCGCAGCCCTTCGCCCAGCTGCGCCAGAAAGGTGACGTAGCCGTGCGCCGTGGCGCGGTAGTCCTTGAGGCCTGTGTCGGCGAGCTGCTCGAGACGGCGCTGCGTGGCGCCTTCGACGAGTGAGCGGCTGCGCGGATCGTTCCACGTCTGCGCGCCGGCAGTGGACGGTCCGCGCATCAGACTTATCAGAACAACCAACCAGTACGCGGCGAAGGATCCTCGAGATCCACGGCAGGAGCCTTTTGCCGCGAGGAATCGATGCATGATTTGTGAATTTCGCCGGGTGACCGGAACCGAGCAACCCGCCGCGCGATGAGTCTCGCCGAGTTCGTCACGCGCGCGCGGTCGGCGGCGGGAGCCGGCGACGCGACACGTACGCGCCTGGTTCCCGTGTGGCGCGACGTATTGCTCGATACCGAAACACCGGTCGCCGCGTTCGCCAAGCTGCGCCAGGGACCGTTCGCGTTTCTGCTCGAGTCGGCGCCCGCCGGCGGCGAGACGTGGGCGCGATACACCTTCATGGGCGCGTCACCGCGCGCCGCGTGGAAGCTCGAGGAAGGCGTGGTTCGCGATTGGACGCCCGAGCGTGGCTGGCACAACGAGCGCCGCCCGGACGATCCGCTCGCCGACCTCGAGGCGCTGCTGCGCGACGCCGATCCGATCGACGTGCCCGAGATTGGCGAATTCTGGAGCGGCGCCGTCGGCTACTTCGGCTACGACGTGGCGCGCGTCATCGAGCGGCTGCCCGCGCCGCCCGCGCGCGGACTCGACGTACCCGACGCGCTCTTCGTGTTCACGGACGCGCTCGTGATCTTCGACAACCTGCGCTCGCAGGCGCGCGTCGTGGCCGCCGCGCGGGTGGCTGCCGGCGCCTCGGACGAGGAATTGCGCGCCACCCACGACACGGCCCTCGAGACCATCGACGCCACGATCGCGCGGCTCCGCGGGCCCTCGGCCCTCCAGCCCCTCGCGCTCGATCCCGGCGCCCCAGCCGCGGAAGGCTCATCAGTATACGATAAAGAGGATTTTATCAATGACGTCGAGCGGGTGCGGCAGTACGTCATCGCCGGCGACGCGTTCCAGGTGCAGGTGGCGCGGCGGATCGACGTGCCGTTCGACTTCTCGTCGACCGATTTGTATCGCGCGCTGCGCGTGATCAACCCGTCGCCGTACATGTATCACCTCGTGCTCGACGGCGTCGAGATCGTGGGCAGCTCGCCCGAGCTGCACATCCGCGTGACCACGCAGGGCACCGTGACGCTGCGGCCGATCGCCGGCACACGCCGTCGCGGCCGCAGCGCCGAAGACGACGATCGCATGATGGCCGAGCTGATCGCCGACGAGAAGGAGCAAGCCGAGCACCTCATGCTCGTGGATTTGGGCCGCAACGACATCGGCCGCGTCGCGAAGTACGGCTCGGTGTGCGTGAGCGAGCTCATGGTGGTCGAGAAGTATTCGCACGTGCTCCATCTCGTGAGCCAGGTCGACGGCGAGCTGCGCGACGGGCTCACCGCCATGGACGCGTTTCGCGCCAGCTTCCCCGCCGGCACGCTCACGGGTGCGCCGAAGGTGCGCGCCATGGAAATCATCGACGAAGTCGAGCCGCAGCGTCGCGGACCCTACGGCGGCGCCGTTGGATACATCAGCGCCGGCGTGAAGCGCATGGACCTGGCGATCACCATTCGCACGTGCGTCATCGCCAACGGCGTCGCGTCGGTGCAGTCTGCCGCCGGCGTCGTCTACGACTCGATTCCGGAGCGCGAGTTCCTGGAGCACCAGAACAAGGCGCGCGCGCTGCTCACCGCGATCGGCCAGGTGCGAAAGTCATCCCGAACGTAGCGAGGGATCTAACGTCCGGGTAGAGGGTCCGGTCGCTCAACCGGGATGTTGGATCCCTGCCCTTCGCTTTGCTCGGGTTCGGGATGACATATATTCGAGGCAATGACCTTCAGGCTCGTCTCCCCCGACGGCTCGCAATCGTTCGACCTGCGCGACGGCTCCGTCCAGGTCGTCGGCCGCGCACCGACGAGCGACATCCCGGTCATCGATCCGACCATCTCGCGCCGGCACGCCGAGGTCGAGTGCCGAAACGGTAGTGTCACAGTTCGCGATCTCGGTTCCAGCAACGGCACGTTCCTCAATGGCGCGCGCATCGAAGCCGCGACGGTCGGCATCGGCGACACGGTGACGTTCGGAAAAGTCGGGTTCAAGCTGCAACAGCCGGTCGCGGCAACTGCACCCGCCGTGTCAACCGCCGCGCCGCCCGGTGCAACGATCGTTCGCCAGCTTCCCGTACGCGATCCGAGCGCCACGATCGCCGGCATGCAGTCCCCCGGCAACGTGCCGACGGGCCAATCCGCTCAACACACCGATACCGACAAGAGCCGCCAGAAGCTCGCCACGCTGCTCGAGGTTTCGAAAGGACTCGGCAAGGCTGCCGACATCGACACGCTGCTCGACAAGATCGTCAGTTACGCGTATCAGATTCTCGAGGTCGATCGCGTCGCCATTCTGCTGATCGACGAGACTGGAGAGCTCGCGCCAAAGATCGCGCGCGACAAACGCGGCGGCGATACGACGCGCGCCGTGCCGCAGTCGATCGCCCGCAGCGCGCTCAAGGACAAAGTCGCCATCCTCTCGGACAACGCCGGCGAGGACACGCGGTTCGGCGGCCAGTCGATTCTGATGCAGCAAATTCGGTCGGCGATCTGCGTCCCGCTGATTGCCAGCGAAGACAAGTCGCTCGGCGTGCTGTACGTGGACAACGTCACGGCGACGCATCGCTTCAGCGACGAGGATTTCGAGTTCTGCATCGCGTTCGCCGGCATCGCCGCCGTCGCCATCGAGAACGGCCAGTTCGCGCAGCGCATTCAGCGCGAGTTGCTGACGCGCAGCAACTTCGAGCGATTTTTCACGCCGCAGCTCGCGAAGAAAATCGCCGAATCGTCTGAGACGATGAAGCTCGGCGGCGACAAGCGGCCAATCGCCGTGCTCTTCACCGACATTCGCGGCTTCACGGCGATGTCCGAATCGATGCGCCCCGACGACATGGCGTCGCTCCTCACCGAATATCTCACCGAGATGGTCGAGTGCGTGTTCCGCCACGAGGGAACGCTCGACAAGTTCATCGGCGACTCGGTGATGGCGCAGTGGGGCGCGCCCATCGGCGGACCGGACGACGCGGACAAGGCGATGGCCGCCGCTCTCGAGATGATGCAGGAGCTCGCCAAGCTCAACGAACGGTGGCGCGCGACCGGCCGGCCGCAGCTCGTCCACGGCATCGGCCTCAACTTCGGCGAGGCGTTCGCGGGCAACATTGGATCGGAGCGCCGGCTCGAGTTCACGGTGATCGGCGACGTGGTAAATACCGCGGCACGATTGTGCGCGGCGGCGGAGGGAGAAATCCTTCTCTCCGAGGATTTCCGCAAGCGACTCGCCACGCCGCCCGAGCTCGAGGAGTGCCCGCCGATGGAATTCAAGAACAAGAGCCAACCGGTCACGGTGTATCGCGTCGTCGCCGACTGATGTCGGACGAGCGCGAACGTGACGAGCTGCCCGACGGTTTTGTCAGGTTCAGCGTAGGCGGAGCAGAAGTCGTGTGCGCGCCGCATGTCGCCGACGGCGTTCGTACCGTGCTCGCCGGCGGAACACTGTATCGCTACGCACAGTCACATGTGCATGCCCGCGCGCTCAGCGGACGCGGCGTGGTGTTCGCGGTTCCGCTCCCGGGCGACGTCGAGCGAATCGTCGTGCGACACAACTGGCACGGCGGCCTGTTCGCGGCGTTGACGCGCGATTGGTTCCGCTTGCCGACACGGGCGCCACACGAGCTCCTGGTGAGCGAGCAGTTGCGCGCGCTCCACGTTCCGACGCCCGCGATGCTCGGCTACGTGATCTATCATTCGGTCGCCGGCCTCGTGCGCGTGGACGTCTTCTCGCGCGAAGTTCCCGACAGTTTCGATCTCGCCGAAGTGCTGCGCGCACCCAACCCCGCCGACGTCGTTCAGGCGTGGAGCGCGACACGGCAATTGGTGCGCGCTCTGGCCGCCGCGGGCGCTCGACACCATGATCTCAACGTGAAGAACATCCTCCTGCAGCGCACCAACGGCAGTGGGTTCGCGGCGTACGCGCTCGACGTCGATCGCGTGCAGTTCGACGACGACCGCGACGCCGTCAACGAAGCGAACATCGCGCGCCTCATGCGGTCGGCGCGCAAATGGCAACAGGAGCTCGCGGCGCCCATTTCGGACAGCGAGCTGCGCGATCTCGAGGCCTTACTGCGGCGCCCTCAACCCGCGCCGACGACGGCCTCGTAAACCGCGATGGTGCGATCCGCCATGCGCTCCACCGAAAACTCTGCCGCGCGCGCTCGTGCATTCGAGCGCAGGCGTGCGGCGAGCGCGCCGTCGGAAAGCAGTCGGACGATCGCGGCGCCGAGCGCGTCGGAATCTCGCGGCGGCACGAGCAATCCGCACTCGTCGTCAACGATCACCTCCGGTATGCCGCCCGCCGTTGTCGCGGCCATCGGCAGACCGAACATGAGCGCGTCGAGCAGCACCGAACCCATTCCCTCTTCATTCGAGCTGAGACACGCGACGTCGGCTGAGGCGAGAATCGCGTCGGCATCGGTGCGATATCCTGCCAATCGCACCGCGTCGCGAAGTCCGAGTCGCAGGATCTCGGCCTCGACGTCGGCGCGCAGCGGTCCGTCGCCGACGAGCAAACCCTGCGCGGCCCGGACCGACCCGGCGACGTGCGCCATCGCGCGAACGAAGTTGAGCGGATCCTTATGACCGACGAGCTGCGCGACCTGCACGACGAGCACTGCGTCGCTTCGAATTCCGAGCGGCGCGAGCGCCTCGCGAGCGACGGGCGTCACGCTGCGGTGGACGTCGACGCCGTCCGGCACGACGTCGATCCGCGCGCGCTCGATGCCATTCGCCGCCAGCACACGCGCGACCGCGTCCGAGATCGCGATGATGCGATCCGCCCGGCCGTATTTCCAGCGCGTACCCGGATTCTTCCGCGGCGCAAAATCGACCCGGCGCGACACGACGAGCTTCGCGCTCGTACCGATCGTGGCGAGCGCGCAAAGGGCAACAGCGTGCGCGGTGTGTGCGTGCACGATCGCGATGTTGCGCGATCGAATGAATCGGCGAAGCCGCCACGCGGCGGCGACGTCGAGCTCCGAGCGCGGCGACGCCTCGACAACGTCGAGACCCGCCGTTCGCGCACGCTCGATCAGTGGCTCCCCCGCGCGGGCGGCGATCACGGGCACGTGACCTCGCCGCGCCAATTCCTCGGCGAGCCACAGCGCCTGGCGCTCGCCGCCACGCCATCCGCGCTCGGTGTCTACGTGCAGCACGCGCATCGTCATCGCGCGCAACTTCCGCGGTTCCGACGCGGCACGCAAGGTCGATGACGCGCACGCCGCCTTCCATTCGGCGCATCATCGTCGTCGCCCTCGACAATCTCGGCGATCTGGTCTTCGCGTCCGCGCTGATGTCCCCGCTGCACGACGCCTTCCCACACGCGACCATCGACGTCTGGGCAAAGGAGTACACTGCCGACGTCGCGCGCCTGCTGCCGCACGCCGGCGACGTCATCGCCGCCGACCCGTTCTGGGCCGTCCCGGCGCATCGTACGCGACCGCCCATTCAGCGCATGCTCGCGAGCATCGCCGAGGTGCGCCGGCGGCGATACGACGTCGCCATTCTCACCGGCGCACCGTGGCGAACCGCGGCCGCCGTCGCCATGGCGCGAGTCCCGCGCCGCATCGGATTGGCACGCCGGCACAATCAGTATTTTCTCACGGAGGTTCTGCCCGCCGAAGATATCGATAAGCCGGTCCTCATCGAGCAAGCGCGCTTGCTCGAGCCGCTCGATATTCGATCGACACATCCGGCATACCGGCTCGACATCGCGCGGCTCGGCGCACTGCGCGACCGAATCGGCTCGCGCCTGCCCGAGCGTTTCGTGGCGCTCCACCCATTCGCGAGCGCGCGCGACCGTTGCGTTCCGCTCAGCGAGTGGGCACAACTGGCGTTCGCGTTTCATGGCCGCCGGATTCCGACGTTGTGGATCGGTACGAGCGCGGAGCTCGATGAGCTGCGCCGATCGCACACGCATCCCAGGGGCTTCTACGCCGACATGCTCGGCGATCAGTCGCTGGCGGAGAGCGCCGCCGCGTTATCGCTCGCGTCGATGTTCGTGGGCCATGACTCAGGCCCGCTGCACGTCGCCGGTGCGTTCGGCGTCCCGGTCGTCGGCATCTTCGCGCCGGGCCAACCAAAGCGAACATTCCCGCAGGGTGTTGGCCCGTGGCGCATGATCGCGCGGCCGAGTCCCGTTGGGATTTCCGCCGGCGACATGCTGCGCGAAGCGGACGCGCTCGGGGTATTTTCCATCGCATGATCGATGTGCCACTTCGCCGCGTTTGCATCGTCATGATGAGCGCGGTGGGCGACGCCGTGCACGTCCTGCCGGTGATCAACGCGCTCAAGCGACATCAGCCGAACGTCCACCTCACCTGGGTGCTGCAGCCCGGGCCGGCGATGCTCGTGCGCGGCCATCGTTCGGTCGACGAAATCATTCTCTTCGAGCGCGCCGCCGGCTGGCGCGCGTTTACGGATGTCCGGCGCGAGCTCGCCTCGCGCGAGTTCGACCTCGCGATCAATCTCCAGGTCTACTTCAAGGCCGGCATCGTCACGAGTTTTACTCGCGCTCCGGTGAAGCTCGGGTTCGACCGCGCGCGCGCGCGTGATTTCAACTGGCTGTTCACGAACGTGAAGATCCCGCCGCACGCGCCGCAGCACGTGCAGGATCAATATTTTGAGTTTCTCACGGCGCTGAACGTTCCTCACGAGCCCCTCGAATGGGACCTCGGGCCGTGGCCGTCCGAGCGCCCCGCGCAGACCGAGTTCTTCTCGCGAATCGAACGCCCGGCGGCGTCGATCGTCGTCGCGACGAGCAAACCGCAAAAGGATTGGCTGCCCGAGCGCTGGGCCCAAGTGGCGGATGCGCTCTATCACGATTTTGGAATGCAGCCGATTTTGGTCGGCGGGCGATCACCGCGCGAGCTGAACGCCGAGACGATCATCCGCGCCAACTCGCGGCACCCGGTTCACTCGGCGCTCGGCAGCGGACTCCGAAACCTCGTCGGCATTCTCGACGGTTCGGCACTCGTGCTCGCACCCGACACCGGACCGCTGCACATGGCCGTCGCGCTCGACCGTCCGGTGATCAGCTTGATGGGCTACACGAACCCGAAGCGCACCGGCCCCTATCGTCGATTTCACGATCTCATCGTCGACGCGTACGGCGAGCCCGGAGAGGATTATCCAATCAGCATGGAGAATCGGCTCGATCGCATGCCCCGCATTTCCGTTCGCGACGTGCTCGATACAGTCGAACGGTGGCGCGACCGATATCGCGCGCCTCAATCCGTCTCGAGCGGACCGAATTCGTAGCGCAGTCCGAGGTTTCGGAACAATGCGACGAGCCGGTTGAGCGCGAGCCCCATCACGGCGAAATAATCGCCGTCGACACGCTCGACGATCGTTGCCCCATAGCCCTGAATGCCGTAGGCGCCCGCCTTGTCCATCGGCTCGCCCGTCGCGATGTAGCGCTCGATCTCGCCGTCGGACAGCGCGCGAAACGTGACGCCCACTTCTTCGAGCCCCGAGAGCATGCGCCCGTTCCACCGCGCCGCAACGCCCGTCATCACGATGTGTGAGCGTCCGCTCAAGCGGCGCAGCATCGCCGCGGCCTCGGCGCGATCGCGCGGTTTGCCGAGAATATCGCCGTCGACGACGACGATCGTGTCGCTGCCGATGACGACGGCGTCGCTTTCGCCGATCGCCGCCGCCTTGCCGCGCGCCAATCGCTCGGCGTGATCGCGCGGCGTCTCGCCGGCGATGTAGGATTCGTCGATGTTGGCGGGAATGACTTCGTGTGCGATGCCGACGAGCGCGAGCAGCTCTCGACGTCGCGGCGAACCCGAGGCGAGAATCACGCGAGGCTTCATCGTTCCAGCCACAACGTCACCGGTCCGTCGTTGACGAGCTCCACCTGCATTGACGCTCCGAATTCCCCGGTCTGAACCTCGAGCCCGCGTTCGCGCAACAGCGTGACGAATCGCTCGTAGAGCGGAATCGCTGTCTCGGGCCGCGCGGCATCGACGAAGCTGGGACGCCGGCCCTTGACCGCGTCGCCGTACAGCGTGAACTGCGAGACGACGAGCAGCGCGCCGCCGACGTCGGCGAGGGCGCGATTCATCTTATCGTCGTCGTCGGGGAAGATACGCAGGCCGGCGACCTTGTCGGCCATCCACTGCAGCTGTTCGTCGCCGTCAGCGTGGGTAAATCCCACGAGGAGGAGAAACCCTCGACCGATGCGACCTGTTTCTCGATCGCCGACGCGCACCGCCGCGCGCGAGACGCGTTGTAGGAGAACACGCATGGCCGGAGAATCTATCGCGGCGGGAAGATCGGCCGTACCGCTTGCGTTTACGCTCCGGGTCGGTAATCGTCATCAACACAATGTCAGAACCGTCCCGCCGCGAGCAGTATCGTATCCAATACCCACAGGCCGAACGACCGACCCTGGAGATCGGGCGCCTCTTTTATGAGGTGCTCGACTGCTCCGAGGGCGGTCTTCGTTATGAGGTTCGGCTTGGCCGCCCGTTGCCGGTACCCGGCAGCCAGATCAGCGCCACGTTGGCGTTCCGACGTGGAGAAGAGTTGGACATCGTCGGCGAAGTGCTGCGCGTCGGCGCGGATTTCGTGGTGCTGCATCTCGAGCCGCCTCTTCCCTATTCGGAGATTCTCGCGGAGCAGCGGTATTTGCGGGCGCGAGGCTATCTGCTGAAGGGCTGATCGTGGCGGACAACAACGGACAATGAACAACGACCAGATCTGACCACACCTGACACGATCTGTTGAACGGTGGTGTACGCTGAGGTACCGCGATCCCTCGTTCTCTCGGATCTGGTCAGATCTTGTCAGACGTGGTCGTTGTCTTTTTCTTGCCGGCGCGACTGCGTCAGACGTGGTCCCGTCTACGCGGCAGCGGCAGCCACCTGCCGAACAATCTCGACATCGATCGAGAGCTTCACCTCGTCGCCGACGGCAACGCCGCCCGTCTCGAGCGCCTGGTTCCAGGTGAGGCCAAAATCCTTTCGATTGAGCTTGCCGGTCGCCTCGAAGCCCGCGCGCTCGTTGCCCCACGGATCGCGCCCGCGCCCCTGCAGCGAGACGTTGAGCGTCACTTCCTTGGTCGTGCCGCGAATGGTGAGGTCGCCGATCAGGCGGAACTCGCCGGTAATGTCGCCTTCGACGCGCGTGCTGACGAAGTGGAGCGTCGGATGGTTGGCCACGTCGAAGAAATCGGCCGAACGAAGATGGTTGTCGCGCATCTCCTGGCGCGTGTCGATTGAGGCGATGTCGACCGTGACGTCGACCGTGGACTTCGCCGGCGCGGCCTCGTTGAGCTCGATCGTGCCGCTGACGGTGCCGAAGCGGCCGCGGACGGTCGCGAGCATGAGGTGGCGAACGGCGAACGCGACTTCGGCGTGTGTCGGGTCGATGGTCCAGGTCGAAACGGAGTTGTCGGTGCTCATGATGCCCTCCCAGGCGAGTACAGCAGTGAATGACACATTTCTAAACGTTTGTTATAACTCATCTTCATATATGAACTACAGGCGCAAAAAGAACACCTATGCCAGCGCTTTCAACATGCGCTCGAACGCTTTGCGATCGGCCGCCGAGACGGCGGACGCGAACGTCTCGTGCAACCGCGCGATCGCGGCGGCGCCGGCCGCCTGCCGCTCGCGGCCCAGATACGTGATCTCGGCTTTCACCGAACGCCGGTCACTCGGACATGCCACGCGCTGCACCAGCCCGTCCGCCTCCAGCCGATCGACGAGCTGCGTCATGTTCGATCGCACGCAGCTCAACCGTCCAGCCAGCTCGCTCAGCGGCAGCGGTTCGCCGGCGCTCACGAGCTCGCTCAGGACCGAGAACTTGGGTCCGGACAGATCGGCGGTCTCGAGCGCCGCCTCGACCTTTTCCTCCAACGCGTGCGCCGCGTGGAGCAGGGCGAAGATCGTCCGGTCGGACGAGCCTGCCGTTTTGGTCGGCGCCGTGCTGCGTTGGTTCATGCATGAATTATATAGTTCAGAACTGAACTAGTCAAGGGTCGACTTTCCGGCGATGCACTGAGCCGCGGTACACTCCTCGCCATGCGCCCCCGCATGACTCGTCAAACCGTCAAATTCCTCGTCTTTGGCGCCTCCCTCCGCGCCAACTCCCTCAACGATCGGCTCGCTACCCTGGCCGCGACCATCGTCCAGCAGCAAGGCGGCGCCGTCGACCGCGCCCGCATGGGCGACTTCGACTGCCCGCCGTTCGACGGCGACGTCGAACGCGACGCGGGCATTCCCGACCCCGCCCGAGCACTCTGCCGACGCATCACCGACACCGATGCCTTCATCATCGCGTCGCCCGAGTACAACGCGTCCATGCCGGGACATCTCAAGAACGCCATCGATTGGGCCTCGCGCTTTCGGCCTCAGCCCTTCAACGGCAAGCAGGCGCTGCTCCTCTCGGCCTCACCCTCGATGATCGGCGGCAATCGCGGCCTGTGGGCCCTCCGCATTCCACTCGAGCACCTGGGCGCGCGCATCTACCCCGACATGTTCTCGCTCGCGCAGGCGCACGAAGCGTTCGGCGACAACCATCGCCTCAAGAACGACGTGCTGCAGCAGCGGCTCGAGACGACGATCTCCTGCTTCATGGACCTGGTCGAGGCCGCGAAGCACTACCCCGCCCTGAAAAAGGAGTGGGTCGAATTCCTCGGCGAACGTCCCGACGCGACGATCGATCGCGTCGAGACGAATTCGACGCAGGCGGCTTAGCGCTGGGCGTTGGGCGTTGGGCGTTGGGCGTTGGGCGTTGGGCGTGAAAATCAAAAGGCGACGGAGATAAATCCGTCGCCCTTTGCCGTTCCGCCCATACGCCCATACGCCCATACGCCCATACGCCCATACGCCCTATTCGACCGTCACCGACTTCGCCAGATTCCTCGGCTGATCCACGTTCAACCCGCGCTTCACCGCGATGTAGTACGCCAACAGCTGCAGCGGGATCACGGTCAGAACGGGATACAGCATGTCGATCGTCTGCGGGACGCGGATCTCGTGATCGATCATGCCTTCGAGCACCGGCTCGTCCTGGCTCGTGATGCAGATGACTTTTCCACCGCGCGCTTTCACTTCCTGAATGTTCGACACGACCTTGTCGAACACCGCGTCGTGCGGCGCGATGAAGACCACCGGCATCTCGGAGTCGATCAACGCGATCGGACCATGCTTCATCTCCGCCGCCGGGTACCCCTCGGCATGGATGTAGCTGATCTCCTTGAGCTTGAGCGCGCCCTCGAGCGCGACGGGGAAATTGTACCCGCGGCCGAGATACAGGAAGTTCGACGCGTTCTTGAATTCTTCGGCGATGCGCTCGATCTCGGCCGCCGTATCGAGAATCGTTTGAATCTTCCCCGGCAGCGCCAGCATCGCCTCGGCGACTTCCTTGCCCTTGACCACCGACATCGTGCGCAACCGCGCCAGCTTGAGCGTCAGCAGCGCCAGCGCGATCACCTGGCTCGTGAACGCCTTCGTGGACGCCACGCCGATTTCCGGACCGGCATGCAGATAGATGCCGCCGTCGTCTTCGCGGGCGATCGTCGAGCCGACGACGTTGACGAGTCCCAGCGTCTTGGCGCCCCGCCGCTTGGCTTCGCGCATCGCCGCGAGCGTATCCGCCGTCTCGCCGGACTGTGAGATCACGACGGCAAGCGTCTTGTCGCTGACAATGGGATTCTTGTAGCGGAATTCCGACGCGTACTCGACCTCGCAGCGAATGCGCGCCAGCTCCTCGACGTACATCTCGCCGATCAACCCCGAATGCCAGCTCGTGCCGCACGCGGTGATGACGATCTGATCGATCGCCAGCAGCTCCTCGCGCGTCAGATTCAATCCGCCGAGCTTCGAGAAGCCTTCGTCGATGACGAGGCGGCCGCGCATGGTGCTCTGGATGGTTTCGGGCTGCTCGAAGATTTCCTTGAGCATGAAGTGATCGAATCCGCCCTTCTCGATCTCGTCGAGCGACCAGTCGATGCGGCTGACGCCCTTCTTGATTCGCCGGGCGTTGAGATCGAGCACCTCGTAGCCGTTCTTCGTGAGGATGCCCATCTCGCCGTCGTCGAGATACACGACCTGGCGGGTGTGCTGCAGAATCGCCGCCACGTCGCTCGCCACGTAGAACTCGTTCTCGCCAAGGCCGATGAGCAGCGGACTCCCCCTGCGCGCGCAGACGATCTTGTTCGGATCCTTGCTCGAGATCACGGCGATGCCGTACGTCCCCTCGACGAGGTTCAACGCATCGATGACCGCGTCCTCGAGCGGATCGCCGTCCATCGCCGCCTCGATGAGATGCGCCAGCACTTCCGTGTCCGTCTCGGACTTGAAGGTGTGGCCCTGCTTCTGGAGCATTTTCCGCAGCGCACCGTAGTTCTCGATGATGCCGTTGTGCACCACCGCGATCTCGTTCTTGCAGTCCGTGTGGGGATGCGCGTTGCATTCGTTCGGCGCGCCGTGTGTCGCCCATCGCGTGTGCGCGATGCCGACCGACCCATGGATGGGGCTGCCATTCACGAGGCTCTCGAGCATCGAGATCTTGCCCTTGGCTTTCCGCGTCTCGAGCCCGTGACCATTGCTCAAGGCGATGCCCGCCGAGTCATAGCCGCGGTACTCCAGGCGCTTGAGGCCCTCGATCAACATCGGCGTCGAGTTCTTGGATCCGACGTATCCGACGATTCCACACATAGCGTGAGTTCCTTCTTCGGGTGTACCGCGCTCCCAGGCGCTCCCAGGCGCTCCTGGGCGATCTTAGGCGCTCAGAGCGTCGAGCGGTTCGCGTGAGCGGCGAACCAGTTCCAGCGCGGCTTCGTTGGTCGGTGCTTCGGCTATTACTCGCACGATTGGTTCCGTTCCGGAGGGCCGCACGTGCACCCAGCGGTCCGGCCACGACAGGCGCAACCCGTCTTGCGTGTCCGCGGAGGCGTCGGAGAACGCTTTCCGCAGCGCTGCGTACACCGTGTCCAGGCTTGCGTCGGGACGGTCGAGCTTGTCTTTCACGATCACATAGCGCGGCAACTCCGACACGATCTGCGACAACGGCTTGTTCTCTTCGTGCAGCAGTTGCAGCAGGAGGGCCGCCCCGATCGGCGCATCGCGGCCGAGATGGACCTCCGACAGAATGACGCCCCCGTTGCCTTCACCGCCGATCGGCGCGTGTTCGTCGCGCATCCGTACGGCGACGTTCACTTCGCCCACCGGCGCGCGAATGACCCGCACGTTCGCCGCCACCGCCACGTCCTCGACGACGCGACTCGTCGAGAGGTTCGTCACGACCGCGCCCGAACGATGCTTGAGCACCAGCCGCGCGGCGAGCGCCAGCGTGAAATCCTCGCCGATCGCCTTGCCGGCGTCCGACACGAGCGCCAGGCGATCGACGTCTGGATCGACGGCAAACCCGATCGCCGCGCCGGACTCGAGCACGAGCCGTTCCAACTCGCCGAGGTTTTCCGCGATCGGCTCCGGTGGACGCGGAAATCGGCCGTCGGTCTCCGTGTTGATCGCGGTGACGGTACAGCCAAGCCGCTCGAGCAGTTCGGGCATGATGGCGGCGCCGGCGCCGCGCACACAGTCGAGCGCAACGTGAAATTTGCGGCGACGAATCCCCTCGACGTCGATGTACGGTATCGATAGGACACGTTCCAGGTGTCGCTGAATCGCACGATCGTCGCGCTCCACACGACCGAGCGTCTCCCACGTCGCGAAGGGTACGCCGCGCTCGATCGTCGCGCGCATCTCCGTGCCTTCCGCGGCTTCGAGAAACAATCCCGACGGCCCGATGAACTTGAGCGCGTTCCATTCGATCGGGTTGTGGCTCGCGGAGATCATGAGTCCACCCGCGGCGTGATGGTGTTCGACGGCGAGTTGGCAGGTCGGGGTCGTCGTAAGGCCGATGTCGATCACGTTGCAGCCCACCGACTGTAGCGACGACAAGACGACGGCGTGAAACATCGGCCCCGAGACACGACTGTCGCGCCCGACGACGACATTGTTGCCGTGCCCGCGTCGCGACGCCCAGGCGCCGAACGCCGAGGCGTATCGCGCGACGACTTCGGGCGACAGCCCCGCGCCGACGCGCCCACGAATACCCGACACACTCACCATCAGCCCATCGTTCGCCATCCAGCCTCCAGAGTTGTGAGGGAAAGCTAACGGTGTGAGGCAGCCGTCATCCCGAGCGAGCGAGCGCAGCGAGCGTGAGCGCTCTCTGTCATCCCGAGCGAGCGAGCGCAGCGAGCATGAGCGCCCTCCGTCATCCCGAGCGAGCGAGCGCAGCGAGCAAGTCGAGGGACCCCCGTCCCGACGGAGGAGCCATGCGCAGCGCACCGCTGAGAAGGGGATCCCTCGACTCCGGCGCTACGCGCCTCCGCTCGGGATGACGAAAAGAGGGCGCGCTACGCGCCTCCGCTCGGGATGACACAGCTACTTTTGTCCCCATGCCGGACCCGTTTTCTCTCCTCCCCCTCGCAATCGCCGCGCACGGCGGCCGCATTGACGAATTCGACGCGCAACAACTCGTCGCCGCAGGCGTCACGCTGCTGCAGCGAAGCGCGCCACTCGTGCGCGCGTTGACGGCCAAGCGAAGTGCCATTCTCCTCCCCACGACGCCCGCGTTTTTTGTGGCGCTCGCCGCGTCCGAAGGCCGCGGCGCGGTGCTCATCAATCCGCTCGCCTCGCGACACGAAGCGGCGCACTGCGTCGACGACGCGAACGTCGGCGCCGTCTTCACGAACGCCGCGCTCGCGCCGCTGCTGCCACCGAACCTTCCGCGCGTGTTGCTCGACGATGCGCCGCGCAGCGCCACGTTCTCGTCACCCGACGTCCAGCGAACCATCGATCTCGGCTCGCATCAGGGATTGGCCATCGAAGGCGATACCGACGTCGCGGGCAGCGACGACGAAGCCGCGATCGTCTACACCTCCGCGATGCGCGGCACGCCACTCGGCGCCATTCTCTCGCACCGCAGCCTGTTGTCGAATGCGCGCGCGACGATCGTTGCCGGGGAACTCACCGACGCCGACGTGGCGTTGGCGCTCTTGCCATTCTCGCACCTGTTCGGTCTGACTGTTTCCGCGAACGCTCCGCTGCTCGCCGGCGCTCGCGTCATCACGATGCCGCGATTCAATCCGGGCCGCGCCGCCGAACGCATCGCGGCGGGCGAGATCACGGCCGTCATCGGCGTTCCCGCCGTCTTTCGCGCGCTGCTCGCGGCGCTCGAGCGTCTTGGCCGCGGCGCGGGCGCGCTCCGCCTAGCCATCTGCGGCGGCTCGCCGCTCTCGACGTCGTTGCAGGAGCGCTGGTCCAACGCTACGGAGGTCGAGCTTCGGCAGGGCTACGGTCTCACGGAAGCAGGTCCCGTGTGCCTCTTCAACGCCGTCGATCGGCCCAACGCGCGCGGAACGCTTGGGCGCCCGTTCCCAGGCGTCGACGTTCGCATCGACGACGGCGAGATCTGCGTGCGCGGTGACAACCTCTTTTCGGGCTACGTCTCGCATGGCGACGCCGGCCTCTTCGTGCAGGACGGCTGGCTGCACACGGGCGATCGCGGCCGCATGAATGCCGACGGCACGGTGACATTTGAAGGCGTCATCAAGCCGATGTTCACTCGCAACGGCTTCAACATCTATCCGGCGGAGATCGAGCGCGCCGTTCGCGAGCTGGCCGGTGTCGATGCGGCGATCGCAACTGCGACGCCCACGGATGAGGACCGCGAGCCGGAGATCACCCTCGAGGTGCGCGGCTCGGTGACCGAAATGGCCGTGCGCCAGTGGTGCTCCGAGCGGCTCAGCCTGTACAGGCAACCGACGTTTGTACGAGTTTTATAATTATCATTTTATAATATCACATCTTGGCCGCGATGGCCCGCAACGCGGCGTCGAACGTCCCGCGGCCATCCAGCCACGGTTGCCAATACCGCGCGAGCAAGGGCCGCATGCCGTCCATGTCGTTGGTGCGCTTCCAGAAACCGGTGCGCTCGCCGAACGGGATGTAGCCGGGGATCAGCGCCGCCACGGTCTCCCCCGCGGTATAGAAGATGAACACGTGCGTGGGATCGCGTCGCATTCGTTTCCTCTCGGCACGCGCCTGGGCTTGAAAGTGCGCGAACAACGTGTCGTCCATCGTGTGAAGAACTTCGTGAAAGAGCGTCTTCAACCCTGCCGCACCGTACGCCATGGGATCGAAGGCTCCCATGTTGATCCGGCTCGGCTGAGTCGTAGTGTACGCGCCGGCCCAACTGGTGTACTCGGAGACGTCGACGCGGACTGGCGCATCCGGCCAGCTCGTAGCGAACGCGCGTGCCTCGCGCGCCGCGGCGGCGTTGCCATATCGCGCGAGGTATGGGCGCACTGACGCAATCCACGCCGAGTCTGCCGCGCGATGACGCGGCCACCACAGGACGCGATACACCGGCATCGCCTCGGCAAGCACCGACGTGAGCTCTGAATCCAGACGCGCGTCGGCAAGCGGCGACGACGCACCGAGATCGGACAGGCGATCCGTGATCGCAACGAGTGTCGTATCGAAGAGGATGTCGCGCTGGGCGAATGTCCGGTCGTAGTAGTTGAGCGCACGATCCCACGCTCCACGCTCGCGAGCGGTTAGCGATCCAATGCCGGCCGTGTCGGCCGCAGCGCGGCGAGGTCCCTCGCGGCCGGAGTCCAATCCGCGTCGCCCGCGCGCCGCTTCATAGAGAAAGTGGTGAAGGTTGACCCACGGATTCACCCGAAAATCGAACAGGGGGTCGGGCATCGTGACGCGTGCAACCGAGGATCCGGTCAGCCCCCGCGCGCGCCGCACCGCGCACGCGCCGAGCCCGATGAGCGCCGCCACGATCGCGAAACGCGTCACACGCTCGGCGCGCGATACGATCGAACGCTGTGAGATTCGCATGCCTCGATCACCCTCGAAGAGATGATCGGACGTTACGCATTTGGCGATCGGTGCGATTGAACGAAACGGAAGGTCGTCAACCCCGCGCGAGAAACGCCGACGGACTCTCGCCGACGAGCGCGGTGCAGTCGCGCACGAGATGCGAGTGATCCGCGAATCCCGTTCGTGCGGCGATCGTGCTCCATGTCGACCGCGGCTGCGCCAGGCGAATCTCGAGCGCGGCATGAACACGGCGGATGCGCAGAATGCGACGCACGCCGATCCCGACGTGCGCCGAGCTCCATGCCCTCAGGCCGCGGTCGCTCATGCGGAACTGTGTCGCGATCGCGCGAACGTCTCCGGACTGCTGCCGCGCCAAGGTCTCGAGCAAGCGTGCGCGATGATCGAGTGGGCGTCCGTGTCCGGCGAGCCGCGCGATCACTCTCGCCAGCTCGTGCGCGATCTGTTCCGGCGACCGCCCGTGGAACCGTTCCGCCGCCCCACGCTCCGCAGGGGGAACCATCGAGTCGAACGGTGTCGCGCGATCCGTGAGGCTCGACGCGTCAACGCCAAAGAGTGCCGGCAACGAGCCAGGCCGAAGACGAACACCGACGGTCAGTTGCCGGCCGCCCAGGTGGATCCGGGCGTGTACCCGCCGTGCGCCGACCACCACCAACCGGTGACGATCACCCCGTCCGTCATTGAGCAAACTATAAATGAGATGCGGAGCATCGTCGGCCACGACTGTCCAGTGGTGCGTCGCTCCGACGTCATGGCGCGTCGAGTCAATCCAGAGGAGCTCGGCGATCGCACCGATGGATGGCGGCGCCGGAATGATGCGCGTCGTCGCCCGACCGCGTCCGCCCTGGTCCAGCGTGATCATCTCACTCGCGCTCCGCCGTGTTACGCACGATTCGGGACGGGATACGTCGCCGTCCGCGGCAGCAGTTGCAGCTCGCCGCGCTCGGCCGCGCTCACCACGGCGTCGACCACCGCCGGATCGAACTGCGTACGGCTGCAGCGGCGAATCTCCTCCACGGCCATCTCGAGCGACATCTCGCTCGCGCGGTACGGGCGATCGCTCGTCATCGCGTCCAGGGCGTCAGCGGCCGCGGCAATGCGCGCCTCGAGCGGAATCTCGTCCGTGCTCAACCCGTCGGGCACGCCCCGGCCGTCGTAGCGCTCGTGATGCGAACGCACGATGTTCAGCGCGTTCGGCGTGTCGCCCAGGAGCGGCGCGAGAATGCGCCAGCCGAGCACCGGATGTGTCATGATGTGCTGATACTCTTCGGGCGTCAGACGATCCGCCTTGTTCAGCACCGACTCGCGCACGCCGATCTTGCCGATGTCGTGCACGTGGCCGCCGAGCTCGATCTGGCGCAGCATCTCACCGTCCAAGCCCATCGTCTGCGCGATGATGCTCGAGTACTGGCTCACCCGGATCGAGTGGCCGCGCGTATAAGGATCCTTTAATTCCAGGGCCTCGGCGAGCGACTGTACGCTCGCCAGGAAGAGCTCCTCGAGGCGCCGCGCCTGCACGGCGACGCGCTCCTCGAGGCTCTCGCGATATGCCCGGAGCTCGAGCACCATGCGCCGCTTCTCGAGCGCCTGCGCCACGCGGGCGCGGACGTCCTCGAGCTGGTACGGCTTGATGACGTAGTCGGCCGCGCCGATTGCCAGACAGTTCACGGCGATCTCGACGTCAGCCACCGCGGTGATCATGACCACGGCGACATCCGGAAAGCGCGAGCGGATTTCTCTCAGCAGCGCGAAGCCGTCCATCTTCGGCATGCGCAGATCGCTGAGCACGAGGATGGCCGGATACTTCTCCAGCTGCTCGAGCGCCTCGACGCCGTTGCCGGCCTCGACGCACTGGAAGCCGTCGCTGCGCATCAGGTGCACCATCACCTGGCGAAGTCGCGGCTCGTCGTCGACGATGAGGCAATACGGCAACGCCGCGCCTGATTCGGCGGCCGAACCGGCAGCGGTGATGCTCGAAGCGGAAGCGTTCATGACGTTCGGTTCGGTTACAGCCAGGGGTCGAGTGGGGTTAATTTCCACATACCCCAAGCAAGCAGAGTATCGGCATGACCCGTGTTTTTGATGACGATCTCGTGCCTGGTTTTGGCACCCGCGCCATTCACGCCGGCCAGCGGCCCGAGCCGCTTGCGGGCGCGATCATGACGCCCGTGTACCTCACGTCGACGTACGTCCAGGATGCCCTCGGCCAAAACAAAGGATACGAATACGCGCGGGGCAAGAATCCCACCCGCGAAGCGTTCGAGCGAAACATCGCGGCGCTCGAGAACGGCCGCCATGGGTTTGCGTTTTCGAGTGGTATGGGCGCCATCGATTCCATCATGAAACTGTTTCGGGCAGGCGATCACATCGTTTGCGCCGAGAACGTGTACGGCGGCACGTTCCGCCTGTTCGACAAGATTCTGCAGCACATGGGGCTGTCGTTCAGCTACGTGGATACGCGCGATCCGCAGCGCATCGCCGATGCGATGACGCCGACGACGCGCGCGGTGCTGGTGGAAACGCCCAGCAATCCGCTGATGCGCCTCACCGACATCGCGGCCGCCGCCCAGATCGCGCACGATCAGGAGGCGCTCCTCATCGTCGACAACACCTTCGCCTCGCCGTATTTCCAGCGCCCGCTCGATCTGGGCGCCGACATCGTCTTCCACTCGACGACAAAGTACCTGAACGGCCACAGCGACATGATCGGCGGTTGCGCCGTCGTGCGCGACGACGATCTCGCGGCCCGCCTGCAGTTCATCCACAACGCCGCCGGCGCGGTCGCTGGTCCGTTCGATGCCTGGCTCGCGCTGCGCGGCACCAAGACGCTGCACCTTCGCATGCGGCAGCACGACGTGAACGGCCGCGAGATCGCGAAGTGGCTGGCGCACACCGTCGGCGACGAAAACGTGTTCTACATCGGCCTCCCGTCGCATCCGCAGTACGAGCTGGCCAAGCGACAGATGTCGGGGTTCGGCGGCATGATCAGCGTGGAGCTGGGCACGCGCGAGCGCGCCGCGCACGTGCTCGATCGCGTAAGAGTGTTCGCGCTGGCGGAATCACTGGGTGGCGTCGAGTCCCTGATCAGCCAGCCGGCGGGAATGACGCACGCGTCGGTGCCGCCCGAGCGACGTGCCGCGATGGGGCTCTCCGACGGCTTGATCCGGCTCTCGTGCGGGGTCGAGGATACACCCGATCTGCTCGCGGATCTGGAGCAGGCGTTCGAAGGGCTGCCGGGAACCGCGAGTCGCCAAACGGGCGCCGGGAGAAAATCGCGCGACACTATCGGCGCGGGCAGCACGTAGTGTCATCCCGAGGAGCGAAGCGACGAGGGATCTTTCGTCTGGGTAGAGCGGCTGGTTTCTCCTGTCAGGCCCCTCTATCATGACGCCAGATTCGTCGCTTCGCTCGGAATGACACCAGCCGGGATTCCCGATGCCCAGAACTCAACTCGTCCAGATCTCGTCCCGCGCCTGGGAGCACCCCGCCGACCGCGCGGCGCTCAACACCCTGCGCGCGATCCCCGGCTTCGATGAAGTCGTGCGCAAAGTGGCGTCGTTCTTCGGCGAGCGCGGCGTTCGGCAGCTCTTTCTGGGCGACGCGGTCAAGGTCACGGCGGGGCAGCGGCCGAAGCTGAACGCGATGTGGACGGAAGTGCTCGAGACCCTGGATTGGCCCGAGCGCCCGGAGCTCTACGTTACCCAGACGCCGATCGTGAACGCCATGGCGGTCGGCTTCGAGAAGCCGTTCGTAGTCGTGAATTCAGGAATGCTCGAGACGCTCACCGACGAGGAGCTGCGCGCCGTCCTCGGCCACGAGCTCGGGCACATCATGAGCGGACATCCGACGTACACGACGATCGCGATCATTCTGCTCTACTTCGGCGTCAGCAACCTGCCGTTCCTCGCCGCGGTCGCCATCCTGCCCTTCCAGCTCGCGCTGCTCGAGTGGTATCGGAAGAGCGAATTCTCCGCCGACCGCGCCGGATTGCTGACCGTGCAGGACCTGAACACGGTGATGAGCACGGAGATGAAGCTCGCCGGCGGGCGCGAGTTCGGCGACACCCTGCGCGTCGAAGAGTTCATTCGCCAGGCCGAGCAATACGAGACCGGCGGCGATGCGTGGGACACGGTGCTCAAGATCATGAACACCGTCATGCGCACGCACCCCATGCACACGGTGCGCGCCGCGGAGCTCATGCGCTGGCATCGCGCCGGCGGCTACGACAAGATTCTCTCCGGCGACTACCTGCGCCGCGGCCAGAACGATCACGATCAACCGCTGTCGGAAGATTTCGCCGACGCCGCCGGCTATTACGGCGAAAAGACGCGCGAGACGATGAACACGTTCAAGGACAGCATCAGCAAGGCGCGTGATGCGGTGAGCTCGGCTTGGCGCAAACGGTAAAGGTACTGATCGTCGGCGGCGGCGGGCGTGAACACGCGCTGGCCTGGCGCCTGCTGCACGAAGGTCGATACGAGATCCTCGCCGCGCCCGGCAATCCGGGCATCGCGCAGCTCGGCAAATGCGTTCCAATCGGCGCCACTGAGGTCGAAGCCCTCGTCGCACTCGCGCGCGACGAACATGTCGCATGGACCCTCGTGGGCCCGGAAGCGCCGCTTGCCGCCGGCATCGCCGACCGCTTTCGCGCCGAGGGCCTCGCCGTGTTCGGCCCGACACAGGCCGCCGCGATGCTCGAGACCTCCAAGGCGTTTTCGAAATCTGTAATGATCGAAGCCGGCGTTCCGACCGCGCACGCGACCACGTGCGAGACGCTCCATGACGCCGAGCGCGCGATCGCCGAGATCGGCGCGCCGCTCGTCGTGAAGGCGTCGGGCCTCGCCGCGGGGAAAGGCGTCATCATTTGCGCGACGACCGACGAAGCCCAGCGCGCGGCCACCGCGATGATGAGCGACAACATCTTTGGCGACGCGGGTAATACCGTACTCATCGAAGAATTCATGGAAGGCGAAGAGCTTTCCATGTTCTTCATCACGGATGGCGAATTCACGGTCGCGCTCCCGCCGGCGCAGGACCACAAGCGACTGCTCGACGGCGACCGAGGCCCCAACACCGGCGGCATGGGCGCATACTCGCCGGTGTCGATGGTCCCGCAGAACGCAGCGCTGTTTTCCGACGTGCGGTCGCGTGTCGTCCAACCGACACTTCGAGCAATGCAAAGCCGTGGAACGCCCTTCACCGGTTTGTTGTACGTCGGACTGATGTTGACGGCGGACGGCCCCAGGGTTGTGGAATTCAACTGCCGCTTCGGCGACCCCGAGACACAAGTCGTCATGCCCGTGATTGCGGGTTCAGTCGGCGCGTTGATGCAGCGCGTTGCATGCGGTGAATCACTCGGGGCCGACAGCGTACTGGCGTGGCGCGGCGCCGCTGTGACGACGGTGCTCGCCGCGAGCGGATATCCCGAGAAGCCGCGGACGGGCGATGCGATCGAGATTCCTGACGCGCCGACCAACGTGCTCGTGTTCCACGCCGGCACAAAGCGCGGTCGCGACGGCCGTCTCGTTACGGCGGGCGGACGCGTCCTTGCCGTCACGGGGCTGGGCGACACGATCGAGGAAGCGCAGACCAGAAGTCAGCGCTTCGCGGATACCGTGCGCTTCGACGGCAAGCAGCATCGCAGCGACATCGCGTGGCGGGAACTGGCGCGCACGAGCAGCGCGATGAAGGGTGCCGGAGCTACCTGAGACCGAGACCATCGCGCGCGATCTCGATCGCGAGATCGCGGGGCGCCGCGTCAACACCGTCATCGTGACGCGCGGCGACGTCCTGCGCGAAGTCGGGCCGCTCGCATTTCAGCGTCGCGTGAGTGGAACGACGATTACGCGCGCGTGGCGGCGAGCCAAGCTCGTGATTCTGGATCTCTCGACGGGTGAGCGCATCGTGGTGCAGCCGCGCTTCACCGGCGCGTTGCTCATCGACGCCGGCGCCCTTCCTGATCAGGAGCGCCGCTATTCCACGCTCGAGCTCGTTCTCGACGACGGCCGCTCTCTCCACTACCGCGACATCCGACGACTCGGCACCGTCGCGCTGATGTCCCCGACACGATTCGCCGCCTACACCGCGCCGCTTGGCGTCGAGCCACTTGACCCCGCCTTTTCCGCAGAGCATCTATCGGTACTTCTTCGGGGCAGCCGGCAAGCCGTGAAGAAGGTGCTGATGGACCAGCGCGTCGTGGCCGGGATCGGCAACATCTACGCGAACGAATCACTCTGGCGGGCGGGGATCGACCCTTCGCGCGCCGCCAATCGCATCACTTCAACCGAAGCGCACGCCCTTCGCGACGCAATCGTCGGCGTGCTCGAGGAATCCATCGCGCTGCGCGGCACGAGCTTTCGCGACTATCGCGACGCCACCGGCCAACGCGGCGGATTCGTCGAAAAGCTCTCGGCGTACGGCCATGCGGACGACCCCTGCCCGCGCTGTGGACACCGACTCATCGGGACTCAAGCCATCGACGGACGAATGACCGTGTTATGCGCGCATTGTCAAAGGTAGCGCTGCTGCGTCCGCCGACGTCGGACGAGCAGCTCGCCGCCATGCGCACGCACGTGAAGTCGACGGCCGCGGACAAGCCGGGCGTCTACCGCATGATCGCCGCAGACGGCGAGATCGTGTACGTCGGCAAATCGAAACGCCTCCGCTCGCGACTGCTCAGCTACTTCCGCTGCGCGTTCCCCGAAGAGAAAGGCGCCCGCATTCTCCGCGACGCCGATCGCATCGAGTGGGAGTACACGCCGAGCGAGTTCGCCGCGCTGCTTGGCGAGTTGCGGCTGATCAAGAGGTACCGTCCGCGCTTCAACGTGGCGATGAAGCGCGATGGGCGGAACTACTGCTTCATCAAGCTCACGAAGGGGCCGGCGCCGAAGTTCGTCGTCGTACGCGGCCCGGGACACGATGACACGGCGATTTATTACGGGCCATTCCTGGGCGCGATGGGTGTGAACGAATCCGTCCGCGAGCTCAACGACGTGCTCGGCCTGCGCGATTGCGCCATCGACCAGCGCATGAACTTCGCCGATCAACCCGAGCTCTTCGACATCACGCCTCGCACGCCCGGCTGCATTCGCTTCGAGGTGAAAAAATGTCTGGGCCCGTGCGTCGGCGGTTGCACCGTGCAACAGTACGACGAACGCCTTGCGCTGGCGCGCGCCTTCCTCGACGGATCCAACGATGGTCCGATGGAGCATCTGCGCCGCGAGATGGAAGCAGCCAGCGACCGTCTCGAGTTCGAGCGCGCCGCGGCATTGCGCGACAAGTTGAAGCGTCTCGAGGCGCTCAAGCAGCAGTTCGGCCGTCTTCGCTTCGCGGTGGAAACGCTGTCGTTCGCGTACACCGTTCCCGGCGCCGAAGGCGACGATCGCGTCTATCTCATTCGCCGCGGCCGGGTGCGCGCCGAGGCGCCGCGTCCGACGACGCCTGACGATGCCGCGCGGCTGATGCAGATGATCGAGGATGTGTTCACACCCGTCGAGCGCGACACGGGCCAGATTCCAACGCACGAGATTGACGAGCTGCTGCTGTTGTCGTCGTGGTTCCGGCGTTTTCCGAACGAGCTCGAACGGACGAGCGCGGCTCGCGCTGTATCGCCGCTCGCCGTGGCATCTTGATGGCTCTGGCCGCCGCCGTTGGCGCGCCTCCTGCGATAGTGTCCAAATGCGCGGCGGGCGCGCGATGTTCCGGGGACACGTGGGGACGACAATGGCGACGACTTCCTGGCAGGCGACAACTCTGTTGAAATGCGTGAGCACGAAACCCTGGCTCGTCTATCCAGGATGCGACGAGCCCGGCGGCTGCCATGATCTCACGCTCGGTAAGATCTACGAATCGCTCGGGATCGAGGGCAGCGGGTCGTTCTACCGGATCATCGATGACTCGGGCGAGGATTATCTCTACCCGGTGTCGCATTTCAAGGAAGTGTAGTTGTCATCCTGAGGCGCAGCGACGGACAGGGGCCCTTCGCTTCGCTCAGGATGACACGCGGCCTTCGCTCAGGATGACAGCTCGATCAACGAGATAGACACCTCGCCTTGCACGATCGTCATCCGCGCCACACTCGGCAGCAAATTGAACCTCCGCGCGCCCGCGGCGCCCGGATTCACCACCCACCGCCCGCCTTCGTTCGTCACCAGCTGCTTGTGCGTGTGACCGTAGACGATCACATCGGCATCATAGCGCTCTAACAACTTCGCCGGCGTCGGACTTCCGACTTCGTGCCCATGACTCACGTGGACGCGCAGGCCGCCGATCTCCAGGTCGATCGCGGTCTCGAGGCGCGGTTGTCCCGGCGGATCCGTGTTGCCGTACACCGCGCGCACCGGCGCGATTGTCTCGAGCTCGTCGAGAATGTCGTCCCCGCCAACGTCGCCCGCGTGCAGAATCAGCTCGACCCCGGCGAGCGCCGCGTGCACATCCGGCCGCAACAGACCGTGCGTGTCGGAAATGAGCCCGATGACGTGCGTATGGGCGTCACTCACTCCAGCTCGGCCTCACCGCCCCAGCGCCGAGCAAGCTGGTTGGGCACGCCCAGGTGATCCATGACTCTGGCAACCATAAAGTTGACTAAGTCAACTATTTCTGCCGGGCGATGATAGAACCCGGGCGCCGCCGGCATCACGATGGCCCCCGCGCGCGTGACCGCGAGCATGTTCTCGAGATGTATCGCGCTCAGCGGCGTCTCGCGCGGCACCAGCACCAGCGGACGACGTTCCTTCAGCATGACGTCCGCGGCGCGCTCGATGAGCGATCGCGACGATCCCTGCGCGATCGCGGATAGCGTGCCCATCGAGCATGGACAGATCACCATGCCGGCGTTGAGCGCGGAACCGGACGCCGGCGCGGCGCCGCGATCGTCGTCCGAGAAGAGCCGCACATGCCGATCCCAGGCCGCCGCACCCACGCGCTCGCGCAATGCGTCGATCGAATCGATATCGGTTTCCGTGCGCAGCAGGCGGAATCCGTGACCGGATATGATGAGCTGCACCGACCGCTTCGCCTGGAGCAGGCCTTCGAGCAGGCGCACCGCGTATGGCGCGCCCGAGGCGCCCGTGATCGCGACGACGATCGGCCGGTCGCCCGCGCCGCGGTCACTCATCGAGCGAGGAGGTGCCCGGCGTAGAGCGCGGGCGTCGCGTTCACCAACCGCTCGACGAGCACGCACGCGAAGAAGACGATGCTGATCACGCCATTCATCGTGAAAAACGCCGCGTCGAGGCGCGAGAAGTCGTCGTGCTTCACGAGTGAGTGTTCGTAAACGAGCAGCGCCGCCGTGACGCCGACGCCGATCGCGTAATACGATCCGCCGGACGCCGACGCGAACGTCGCCGCGCCGACGAGTGCCAGGCACGTCACGGTGAGCAGATGCAGCGCGCGCGCGAACAGGAGCGCGCGCCGCTCGCCAAGAGTCGAGGGCAGCGAATAGAGGCCTTGCCCGCGATCGAATTCCACGTCCTGCAATGCGTACAGCACGTCGAAGCCGCCACCCCACGTCGCCACCGCGAGCGCCAGCGCGACGAGCATCCACCATGGCGTGCTCCACGCGCCAGTGATCGCCAGATAGCCGCCCACCGGCGCGATCGACATGCCGACGCCGAGCACGAGATGGCACCAGCGCGTGAAGCGCTTGGTGTAGCTGTAGAACATCACCCAGGCCAGCGCGAGCGGAGAGAGCATCGCGCAGAGCGGATTGAGACGCCACGCCGCGTAGACGAAGAGCAGCGACGCGACACTGACCGCCGCGATCGCCTCCGTGACGCGCAGCGCGCCACTCGGCAGCTCACGTTGGCGCGTGCGCGGATTGCGCGCGTCGATCTCGCGATCGACGATGCGGTTGAAGCCCATCGCGGCGAAGCGGGCGCACGTGAACGCGAGGACGATCCAGCCGATGCCGCTCCATGTCACCGGGGCGTGATAGGACGCGAGCACGACACCGACGAGCGCGAACGGCAGCGCGAACAGCGTGTGCGGCAGCTTCACGAAGTTGACGTACGTGACGAGTCGGGAGCCGCGGTGCGCGAAGGTCTGGCCTTCGCGCGATGGGCGGTGGGCGATGGGCGATGGGCGGTTAGTCATGGGATACCCAACGTGCTCCACATCGCGTCAACGCGTGCCTTCGTCTCCGCATCCATCTCGATCACGCCCGGCCACTCGCGCGTAAAGCCCTCTTCGGGAAGCTTCTTCGTCGCGTCCAATCCCATCTTCGAGCCATACGTGAACGCGCGGCTCGAATGATCGAGCACGTCCATCGGGCCCATCGTGAATCGCGCGTCGCGCTCGGGATCGATGTTGTTGAGCGCCACCCACCACGCTTCCTGCGGGTCGCGCACGTTCACCCACGCGTCGACGATGACGAGCACCTTGGCGAGCGACATCAACCCCTGCCCCCAGAGCGCGTTCATCACCTTGTACGCCTGACCCGGATACTCCTTTTTGATGGAGACGAATACGAGATTGTGAAAGATGCCTTCCGCCGGCATGTGATAGTCCACGATCTCGGGAATCGTGAGCTTGAGCAGCGGCAGGAAGATACGCTCAGTGGCGTGGCCGAGATAGAAGTCTTCCATCGGCGGCCGGCCGACGATCGTCGCGGGCATGATGGGATTTCGCCGCATCGTGATCGCCGTGACGTGCACCTGCGGATACAGATCCGCGAGCGAATAGAATCCCGTGTGATCGCCGAACGGTCCTTCGGTGACGAGCGCCTCCGCGGGATCGATATAACCCTCGAGCACGAAATCCGCCTCGGCAGGCACCTCGAGATCGCACGTGATCGCTTTCGTCAACGAAACCGGCTTGTTGCGTAGGAAGCCCGCGAATAGAAACTCATCGACTGTGGGCGGCAGCGGCGCGCTCGCCGTGTACATCGACGGCGGATCGGCGCCAAGCGCGATGCACACCGGCATCTTCTCACCACGCTCGGCCATCTCGCGCCAATGCGCGGCGCCCACCTTGTGGCGCTGCCAGTGCATCGCGAGCGTGGTCTTGCCCGTCTGCATGATGCGATACATGCCGACGTTTCGAATGCCGCGCTTGGGATCGCGCGTGATCACCATCGGGAAGGTGATGTACGCGCCGCCGTCCTCGGGCCAACACTTGATGAGCGGCAGCTTGTCGAGATTCACCTCGTCGCCGCGCCACACCACCTCCTGGCAGGGCGCATCGCCGCGCCGCATCCGCGGAGGAAACTTTCCCACCTCGAGCAGACGCGGCAGCATGGACAACTTCCCGATCAGCCCTTCGGGCACCTTCATCTCGAGCAGCTCGGTGATGCGCGCGCCGATGTCGTCCAGGTTGTCGACGCCCATCGACATGCTCATGCGGCGCATCGATCCGAACGTGTTGATGGCGACGGGAAACGCGGACCGTTCGCCGTTCATGAGCGTGACGTTCTCGAAGAGCAGCGCTTTGCCGCCGCTGGGTGACTTCATCACGCGGTCGGAGATCTCGCACAGCTCGAGCTCCGCGGACACGGGCCGAGTGATGCGGACGAGCTCACCGGCGGAGTCCAGCTGGTGGATGAACTCAGAAAGTGTGTCGGTCACGACGGGTGGCGAATAAAATCAAAAAATTCGCTCATTACAGAGTGGTCTCGCGTCGCTTGACGCCAACATGGATGGCCGCAATTCCAAAGGTCAGCCGCGACCATGTGACGTCCACGAATCCCGCATCCCGCATCCGACCCGCCAACTCTTCCTCGATGGGGAAATTCGCCACCGACCGCGGCAGATACTTGTACGCGGTTCCGTGACCGCTGATCAATCCGCCGATGAACGGCAGCACGTGATGGAAATACGCGTGATAGCCGGCGCGCACGACCGCCGATCGCGGCGTCGTGAATTCAAGAATCACGAAGCGTGAACCAGGTGCCAGCACGCGATGCACCTCGCGCAATCCCCGATCGAGCTCGGCGACGTTCCGAATTCCGAAGGCGACGATCGCGCCGGCTGCCGTATTATCGGGCAGCGGCAGATCGAGCGCGTCGGCAACGACCGGCGACACCACTGCCGGCGACGTCTTGCCCGCGCCCGCGCGCAACATCGGTTCGGCGAAGTCCGCACCGACAATCCGCCCGGCGAATCCCGGCTGCCCGGCCAACGCCGCCGAAACATCCAGCGTGCCGGCGCACAGGTCGACGTACGTCCCGCGCGGCGCCCGCTCCCAGCCCAGCGCCGCGATCGCCCGCCGACGCCAGCGCTTGTCGATGTTGAAGCTGAGCAGGTGATTGAGAAGGTCGTACCGGGGGGCGATCTCGGTGAAGATGCGCCGCACGTAGACGCGCTTCGCCTCGCCCCCGGCCGACGCTGCCTGCGCCGCTTCGGCCGCTTCGGCCGCTTCCGCTCTGTCCAACGCTCGTACTTCGCTGACGGGCATCGCCGAAAGTTGCCCGTGGCGTGACGGCCAAGCAAGGCAACGCGGCTGGTTTGTCACACCAGCGCCAAGTAGCTTGTGATCAACCGGCGATGCCTCCAGCCCTCGACCTCCTCAATCTTCCGGATGCCGACGTCGTCGCGCTGGCGCAGCAAGGCCGCGACGCCGCGTTTCGTGAGCTGATCCGCCGATACGAGCGGCCGGTTTTTTCGCTCATCTACCGCATGGTGCGCGATCGCGAGCTCGCCGAAGATCTCGCGCAGGACACGTTCATCAAGGTCCTGAACCACATCGATCGCTACCGGCCGGAGTTCAAGCTCTCGAGCTGGCTCTTCAAGATCGCCAACAACGTGGCGATCGATCACCTGCGGCGGCGGACGCTCGACACCGTGAGCATCGACGGGTCGCCGCACGCGCAAACAGCCGACGCGATCGAGGCGACGTCCATCGACGTCGTCGGCGACCGCGAGTCCGCGCTCGACGAGCTCGAGGCGCGCGAGATGGGTGCCTCCATCGAGCGCGCCATCGCCAGCCTTCGGCCCGAGTATCGATCGTGCATCATGCTGCGGCACGTCGAGGGGCGGTCGTACGAGGAAATCGCCGCGACCCTCGACCTGCCCCTCGGCACGGTCAAGACGTACATCCACCGCGCCCGGCACGAGCTCCGCCGGGCGCTCGAACATTTGCGAGCCGATTCAGGCTAAGCCGGAATTCCGAGCGAAGGTGCGAAGCGCCGAAGTGAGGAACCACCTACTAGTGCGACAGATCACACCGTTAAGAAAATCTCCCGTTTGTACTGAAACGAATTTGCTACTTGCTCCGTAAGCCATTCCGGAGACTCCATGAATCACAGGCACCTGCTTCCAGACGAGATCGACCTCCTCCTCGATGACGAGGTGGGCTTCGGGGTAAACCCCCTGAAAGCCCATATTCGCGATTGTGCCGAATGCCGCGCGAAGGTCGATGAAGCCCGCTTCGTCGTGGATGCGCTCGAAGATCTCCCCCATTTCGCGCCGGCGCACGACTTCTCCAACCGGGTCATGCTCCAGGTCCCGGTGTTCGTGCCCTGGCACGTCACCGCCCGCGACACGGTCGCCCAATACATCCCACGGTCCCGCTCGGCACGAATCGCCGTCGGGGCCTTGGCCGCGTCGTTCATGTCGGTCGTCACGCTGGCGATTCTCTGGATCGCCACCCAGACGGACGCGCTCGTGGTGGCGTCCAGCGCCGCCGGCGATCAGGTCAAGGGCGTCGTGTTCGACGCAGGCCAGGCGATTCTGACCACCGTGTTCGGTGATCAAATGTTTACGGTCATCCAGCGCACGGGCACCATCGGCATTTTCGTCGCCGTTCTCGGCCTCGTGGCCGCGACCGGCGCGTCGATCGCCGGACTCAGCGCTCTCGCGACCGCATCCAGCCGCCGCCGGGCGTAACCATGCGCGCCCTGCTCGCCTTCGCCGCACTGGCGCTCGGTAGTCTTCGGGCTCCGGCGCAGGCTCCTGCTCCAGCGCAGGCCACTCCCCCTGCTGCCCCGGCCGACACGGCCGCGTTGTCGAACGAGATCGCCAGGCAGCGCGCCGCCGGCGACACGCATCTTCCCGACGCCGATCACTTCACGTTTGGCGATCGCGTCATCAAGGCAGGCACCAGCGTCGACGGACCAATCGCCGTTGCCCGCGGAAACCTCGACGTCTATGGCACGGTCAACGGCGACGTCGCCGTACTGGACGGCGACATCCACGTGCATCGCGGCGCCCGCGTCATCGGCGATGCGTGGGCGGCTGATGGCCGAGTGATCATCGACGGCGGCGTGATCGACGGTCAGAAGCGCGCGATCAACGCCACGCCCGCGCTGCCGGCGCCAGCGAGTCCACCGCTCGGCACCTTGGGTTCGGTGAAACTGACCATCGGCTGGTTCGCGGTGCTGATCATCATCGGACTCGGCGTGATGATCTTCGCCGAAGCGAACCTCGACGGCGTGGTGATCGCACTCGAACGTGGATTCGGACGCGCCTTCTGGATTGGCGTCCTGGGGCAGCTCCTCGCGCTTCCGGGATTGCTCGTGCTGGTCGTCGCTCTGGCGATCACGGTGATCGGCGGTCTGTTGATTCCGTTCGCGATCGTGGCATACGTGATCGCCGCCGCGGGGCTCGTGACGCTCGGATTTCTCGCCGTCGCTCGACTCACGGGCGGAGCGTTTGCGTCGGATCGCGGAACGACCTCACCACGCGGCGTGCATCTTCGCGCGTTGTTCATCGGTCTCGTCGCATACTGCGCCGTGTGGCTGATTGCCGCGGCGTTTGCGTGGAATCCGGTGGTGTCGGGGATTCTTCGCCCAATCGCGATCGCGGTCACGTGGGTCGCGGCGACCGTTGGTCTCGGCGCCACGATCACCTCGCGCGGCGGCACCGTCCGCCCCGGCGCGGGATCGGCGAAGTCGTCGACCGACGAGTTTGCCTGGCAGACGCCGACGCCGGTCACTGGTGTCGCGGCGTCGACGCGGCGGGTCGCCAGCAGCAGATAGTCAGTCCGCGGCACATAGCGAGACGGCAAGGGACCGCACGGCGGAATATCCCTTGCCCGTCCCGTTGCCTATGACGCTCTGGGGATATCGCCTTGGCCCGTTGCTGAAGAAAACGGCGCGCGAAGTCGGCGACGACAACGTCACGACGCTCGCCGCGTCAGCCGCATACAACTTTTTCTTCTCGCTCTTCCCGCTGCTGCTCTTCCTGGCGCCGCTTCTGAGCCTCGCCGGGAACAAGCAGCAGATGGTCGGCTGGCTGATGGGTGAGCTCGTCTCGGTGCTTCCGCCCGACCAGATCGACGCGGTGCGCAAGATTCTCGAGCGCGTGGTCTTCGCGTCGAATGCGCCCGGCTTGATGTCGGTCGGCTTGCTGCTGGCGGCGTGGTCGGGCTCGAACATCTTCGGCACGCTCATGGGCGCGTTGAACACGGCGTACGACGTGCGCGAAACACGTTCGTGGATTCGCCAGCAGCTCATACGGCTCGCGGCCTTCGTGGCTGGTGGTGTGATCGTCGCCATTTCGACCGTCGTCTTTCTCGACGGCGAATCCGTCGCGAACTGGATTGGCGGCGCCATGCGACTCGGCCCGGTATTTCTGTGGACGTGGAAGGTGCTCCAATTCCCGCTCGCGTTCGTCGGCGTCACGGGCCTGGCGTTCATGACGTACTACTTATTGCCGAACGTGCGCCAGCACACGGGACAGCTGCTCGTGGCGGCGATTACGACGACCGTGTTGTGGGTGGTGGCGACGCTGCTCTTTCGGTTGTACGTGAATCACTTCCCGCCGAACGCGGCGTACGGATTGATCGGCGGCGTGATCATTCTGTTGACGTGGATGTACTACACGATGTTCGTGGTGCTGCTGGGCGGCGAGCTCGCGTCCGAGCTCCACCACGGAACCGGGGCGATCGATCCGGACAAGGGAGCTGTGTATCTCGGGCGGATTGTCACGTAACAGCATACCACGGACGAACGTCGGACCACTGCCGACAGGCACGGAGACGGCGTGAACTGCGGTTAACTGCCGTTGAAAGGCTCTCTTAGGAATTCCCTCAGGATGCTTGCATTCGTGAAGCTTAATGATGGTTTTCTAAAGAAGTTTTTTTTCAACGGCAAACGCCGTTCATCCGCTGTCTCCGTGCCTGTCCGTGGACGTCGGATGGTTGTCCGTGGTCAAAATGACCTTCGTCCCTCGTACAATGCCAAGCGATTCGGCAGCGCTTCCATCCCGAACAGCGACTTCGATGAACCCGGTGGATCCAACGACCGCGACCGGTTGACCTGGCGCCACCTCAGCGTATGTGTGGCGAACGGGAATCGCACGTCCATTCACGGTCACCATCCCACCCTTCAACGTGATCAGATTCGTGATCCCGTTCCCAAACCGGTCCACCACGATCACCTGCCCTTCGATCGCGCCATCCGCGATTCGGCGCGGTTCGGGCGTGCGATGAATGATGGGATCATCGACCACCCGTCCAAACTCGTCGATGGACTCGCCGAGCGCGATCGCGGCCGCCGCGGGAGCGAAGACGTCCCGCCCGTGGAACGTGAAGGAGGCCGACGGCGGCACGGGCAGCTCGATCACGCGTGCTCCGTGAACGACGAGCGCCGGCGACAACACGCCGTTGTCCGGCCCTATTAGAAAATGCTCATCGCTGGCGATCGCCAGCCCGCGTCGCGCCGAACCGACGCCCGGATCGACGACGACGATGTGGATCGTCCCCGCCGGGAAACGCCGCCAGACGCGCGCCAGCGTGAGCCGCGCGCGCTCCACGTCCTGCGGCGGAACGTCGTGCGTGATGTCCACGATCTCGATGTCTGCACCGCTCGACAGGAGAATGCCCTTCATCTCGCCGACGTAGCCGTCGACGGTTCCAAAGTCGGTGAGCAGTGTGATGACGCGACTCATATTTAGTAATCTGCGGAATTCCGAGCGAAGGTGACCAGCGCCGCAGCGAGGAACAATCTCACAACGCTTTGCGCTTCCAGCGTCCAATGCGCCAGAGCGACGCCATCGCCACGCCGCGGCCGACGGCCGTCAGCGAGATCACCCACCAGATTCCCGCGCTGCCCCATCGCGTCGCGGCCCAACCCGCGAGCGGAATGCGCGACGCGGTCAGCGCCGTCGACGCGAACATCGGCGGCACCGTCTCGCCGGCGCCGCCGAGCGCGCCCTCCAACACGATCTCCGAACACACCGCCAGCTGGGAGATCGACGCAATCCGCAGATACTTGACCGCTTCGGCGATGGTCGCGGGATCGCTCGTGAACAACGACGCGAACTGCCGTGGAATCGTCAGCTCGAGCACGAACGTGACGACGCCGAGCAGCGTGCAGAACCCGGTCGCCATCCATCCGGCGCGCGCGGCGCGATCAGGCCGATGCGCGCCGAGATTCTGGCCGACGATCGCCGCCGTCGCCGCGCCGAACCCGACGCCGATCATGAACAGCCAACTCTCGACGCGGTGGCCAATGCCGAGCGCGGCGAGTGCCGGTGTGCCGAACCGCGTCGTCGTTCGCGTCAGAAATACATAGATCAAACTGAAGGTCATCCCGGTGATCGCCGTCGGCAGCCCGACGCGACATACCGGCCAGATGCGACTCCAGTGCAGCCGGCCGACGCGCAGCACGCCGCGCCGTGTCGCGATGGCGGTGCCCATGACGAACGCCGCGCCGCGCGTGCTCAGCGTGGCGATCGCGGCGCCGGAGATGCCCAGCCGCGGAAACGGTCCCCAGCCGAGAATGAGCGCGGGATCGAGCACCAACGTCACCGCGACGGACGCGAGCAGCAACACGAACGGCGTCTTGGTATCTCCGGCCGCGCGGAAGCTCGCGTCGACGGCGAAGAATCCGTAGATGAGCGGCGTACCGATGAGATACGTGTGCAGATATGCGCGCCCGAGCGCGGTGACGTTGGGGGGCGTGTTCATCATCGCGAACAAGGAATTGAGCGCGAAGCTCCCGGCGACGCTCACCGCGGCGCCGAGGATGACCGCGAACACCATGGTGTCGCCGGCGAGCCGAGCTGCTTCGTCGCCGCGTCGTTCGCCGTACCGCCTCGCCGCCACCGCCGTGAGGCCGACACCGATCATCTCGGCCAGCGAGACGATCATCCAGATCCAGAACAACGACGTCGACACCGCGGCCAATCCCGACGGCCCGAGTCGCGTGCCGACCCAGAATGCGTCGACCGACGCGAACAACGTCATCAGGAGCGATGATGCGACGGCCGGTAGGGCGACACGCAGAATGGTGCCGCGCAGCGAATCGGTGACGAGATGCGCCGCCTCGCGATCGTCGCTGACCGCGACGGGCGCCAAGCCTTCGTGCGGCTCGACCGGAAGCGCGAGGGCCTTCGTCGGATCGAGCACGTGGGCGACTACCGGCTGGCGGCCGCTCCGAAGTGCTCCACCACGCGCCGCGCGATCGACGTCAGCGCTTTGGCCGCCGACGAATCGCGGTCCGATTCCACGATCGGCGTACCTGTATCACCGCCATGCATCACGCGCGGATATAGTGGAATCTGCCCCAGCAGTGGCAGCTTCAACTCGGTGGCCAGTCGCTCGCCGCCGCCCGATCCGAAGATCGGTGTCGGCTTGCCGCAGTGCGGGCACTCGAACCAGCTCATGTTCTCGACGACGCCGATCACGGGCACGTTCACGCGCTCGAACATTTTCGCGCCGCGCAACGCGTCGCCGACCGAGACTTCCTGCGGCGTGGTGACGATGATCGCGCCGTTCACCATCGTCGCTTGCACGAGCGTGAGCTGCGCGTCGCCCGTGCCGGGCGGCAGGTCGACGATGAAGTAGTCGAGCTGGCCCCAGGCGACATCGCGCAGAAACTGCGTGATGATCTTCATGATGATCGGCCCGCGCCAGATCGCCGGCTGATCCTTGTCGATCAGGAAGCCCAGGCTGATGAGCTTCACCCCGTGCGCCTCGAGCGGAACGATCTTCTCGTTGATCACCATCGGCGGCTCGTTCACACCCATCATCAGCGGAACGTTCGGCCCGTAAATGTCCGCATCCATGAGGCCGACGCGCGCGCCCGACTGGGCGAGCGCCACCGCGAGATTGACCGACACCGTCGACTTGCCGACGCCGCCCTTGCCGCTCGACACGGCGATGACGCGCCCGAGGTTGGGATACGCGACCGGCGTCGGCGCGGGCACGCGCGCCTGCTGCGCCGGGCGGTCGTCCATCACCGGCAGCGCGCGGCTCGCCGCCTTCCGGTTCGGCGCGAAGGCCGCGGCGTCGCCGACGTCGACCGTCACGTCCGTCACGCCTTCAACGTTCTCTAACGCCTGGCGGACGGCGCGCGCGAGTACCGGGTCGTCGCCGGGCTCCAGCAGCAGCGTCAATCGCACCTTTCCCGACGTCGTCGTGGCGACGTCGCGCACCGCGTCGCTTTCCAGCACATTCCGCCCGGTGCGCGGGTGTCGAACGCGCGCCAGGGCGTCCTGGACGCGGCCCTGCAATGGAGTAGCCATCTCAAGCCATCTCAATTCGTCTGTGAAAGAAACTGCCGCGCGGCCTGGACCACGCGCGTCCGTACGTCGTCGAGCGAGCCGGCGATGAGCGCGCCCGACGCCTTGGCGTGTCCGCCGCCGCCGAACTGCCGGGCAAATGCATTGACGTCGATAGATCCCGTGCTGCGAAACGAGATTTTGACCTTGCCGTAGCCGAGATCGCGAAAGAACAGCGCCATGCGCGTTCCCGCAATGGACCGTGCGTGCTCC
Organism: Gemmatimonadaceae bacterium; assembly: GCA_035606695.1. Classification (NCBI taxonomy): domain Bacteria; kingdom Pseudomonadati; phylum Gemmatimonadota; class Gemmatimonadia; order Gemmatimonadales; family Gemmatimonadaceae; species Gemmatimonadaceae bacterium. The sequence continues at coordinate 100,521 of DATNEW010000043.1, read as the reverse complement.
ACGATCCCGTCCAGGTCTTCCTGCCGGACATTATACTTCTCTAATGCCCCGGCGTTCATCGACAGCCACGTGAGACCCACCGAGTCGTCCACACCGAGCGAATCGAGTACCTCGCCGAGCAGGCGCACGCGGCCCGCCGGCGCCGAGGCGTAGATCCGGACGTAACTCTCCTCGGGATCGACGCCGGTCGCCAGCAAGTCGGCGGCGATGGCGTGGCAGCGCGGCGACGTATTGCTGAAGCGGAAGCTGCCGGTATCCGTCAGAATTGCCGCGTACAGCGACTGCGCGATCGCCGGCGTGAAATCGAAGCCCAGCACGCAGCCGAAGTCGTACACGAGCTCGCCCGTGGCGCACGCGGTGACGTCGGTGAGGATGATGTTGCCCGCCGGATCATCGGACGCGATGTGATGGTCGATCACCAGCTTCGGCACGTCGAGCTTGCGAACGGAATCGGCAAGATGGCCCAGGCGCTTCACGTCGCTGATGTCGAGCACGATCAACATGTCGATGCCGCGCAGCGCGTCCGTTCCCTTCGCCGTCATGTCCTTCACATCGTCGCCGAGCAGGTAGTCGAACAGCGTCGGCCACGGCGTGGGGTTGACGATGCGAACGTCGAGCCCGCGCTGTGCGAGCATGCGCGCGAGCGCCGTCTCGGAGCCGCAGCCGTCGCCGTCGGCGTTCATGTGCGTCGACAACGCGACGCGCCGCCCGGGCACCAGCTCCCGATCGAGCTGATGAATGGCGGCGCGGCGTGCTTCGGGGATCGTGAGGTATTCGCGGGCGATATGCGTCATGATGGAATTGAAAACGGCGTCCGGGAGAACCCCCGGACGCCGTCTCAAACATAACGCCCTGCGAACCGGCGCAGTCGGTGATCGCCGGGATCAGTCGGCGGCCACCGGCGTTGCGCCCGTGTACTCCGTACCGATGTGCGAATGTGTACGCCCGTACGTGAAGTAAATCACCAGGCCGATCACGAGCCACACGATGAGCCGCGCCCAGTTCGTCCATCCAAGGCCGTAGATCATCGCGCCGCACACCACGACGCCCAGCGTGGAGACCACCGGCACAGCCGGCGTCTTGAACGCGCGAGGCAAATCCGGCCGTTTGACGCGCATGATCCACACGCCGATGCAGACGAGGATGAACGCGAACAACGTTCCGATCGACGTCATCTCGCCGACGATGTCGCCGGGAATGAAGCCCGCGAAAATCGACGTGAGCACGAAGAAGAGCATGTTCGATTTCCACGGCGTGCGGAACTTCGGATGCACGTCCGAAAACACCTTCGGCACCAGGCCGTCGTGGCTCATCGTGTAGAACACACGCGACTGGCCAAGGAGCATGACCAGGATGACGGACGAGAACCCGGCGAGAATGGCGACCGTGACGGACTTGGCCAGCCAGCCGTAGCCGATCATGTATTTGGCGATCGCGAACGTCACCGACGCTTCCTTGCCCTGCGTGCGGAAGTCGTTCACCGTCGCGACGCCGCTCAGCACGTACGAGAAGAGCACGTAGAGCACCGTGCAGATGACGAGCGAGCCGAGAATGCCGATGGGCATGTCGCGTTTGGGATTCTTCGCTTCCTGCGCCGCGGTCGACACCGCGTCGAATCCGATGAACGCGAAGAACACCACCCCGGCGGCGCCCAGAATGCCCATCATGCCGCCGTACTTGAGCGTGATCCCTTCAGGCGTCGTATACGTCGTCGGCGCCGGAATGAACGGGGTGTGGTTGGCCGGATTGATGAATCCCCAGCCGATCACGATGACCGTGATGACGATCGCGACCTTCGTGATGACGATGATGTTGTTCACCCACGCCGATTCCTGCGTGCCGCGCACGAGCAACAGCGACAAGACGAGCAGAATGCCGATCGCGGGAATGTTCACGATTCCGTGAACGCCGGCCGCTCCTCCGACCGCCGCCGCCGACTCGAAGGGCGAGTGATACCACTGATACGGTACGTGAAGTCCGAAGTATTCCAGAACTTTGTTGAAATACTCGCTCCATGCGATGGCGACGGTGGCCGCGCCGACCGCGTACTCGAGCACGAGATCCCAGCCGATGATCCACGCGACCAACTCGCCCATCGTGACGTACGAATACGTGTACGCCGACCCCGCGATTGGAATCATCGACGCGAACTCGGCGTAGCACAGGCCGGCGAAGGCGCAGCCGATGCCCGCGACGACGAACGAGATCGTAACCGACGATCCCGCGCGTTCGGCGATTGCGGCCGCGGTTCGCACGAACAGCCCGGCGCCGATGATCGCGCCGATACCCAGGGCGATCAGTGCGCCCGGGCCGAGCGTTCGCTTGAGGCCCCTGCCGCTCTCACCTTCGGCGGCACTGTCGGCGATGAGCCGATCGATGGATTTGGTCCGAAAAAGTCCCTCAGCCACGCCCTTCCTCCTTGGGTAGTCGATAAGCCGGCAGGCGATTTGTATGCAATTTTGCGCGCGCGATGTCTCGTGTCAATGCGAGACTCCCGTTCAACGAAAAGCTTACGCGGAAACCGAACCCGGCGTTAGAGAGCGTTTAGAGCGCTCGGGAAGCGTTAGAGACTGTAGTTCGGTGCTTCTCGCGTGATCTGGACGTCGTGCGGGTGTGACTCGCGAAGACCCGCCGCGGTGATGCGAACGAATTCGGTCTCGGTTCGCAGCGCGTCGATCGTCGCGCACCCAACGTAGCCCATGCCGCTGCGAAGTCCACCGACCATCTGGAACAACACGTCGGACACCGGACCACGGTACGGCACCCTGCCCTCGATGCCTTCCGGTACCAGCTTCTTGGGGGACAGCTCGCCTTCCTGGAAGTACCGGTCGGCACTTCCGTCCTGCATGGCGGAGAGACTGCCCATGCCGCGCACCATTTTGAATCGCCGGCCTTCGAGGAGGAAGGTCTCGCCAGGGCTTTCTTCCGTCCCGGCGAGCATGGAGCCCATCATCACGCTCATCGCGCCCGCGGCGAGCGCCTTGACCGCGTCACCGGAGTATTTGATACCGCCGTCGGCGATGACGGGCACATCGCCCGCGCCTTCGACGGCGTCGAATACCGCGGTGAGCTGCGGAACGCCGACGCCAGTGACGACACGCGTCGTGCAGATCGAGCCTGGTCCGACGCCCACCTTCACCGCATCGACGCCGCGCTCGACGAGCGCTTCGGCCGCCGCGCGCGTCGCGATGTTGCCGACGACGAGCTGAATGTCGGGGTACGCGTTGCGCACCTGGGCGGTGGCGTTGAGCACGCCGTCGCTGTGACCGTGCGCGGTGTCGATGATGATCGCGTCGACGCCGGCATCGATCAGTGCGCGCGCGCGATTCATGTAATCGCCGGCCGCGCCGATCGCCGCCGCGACACGCAGCCGACCGAAACGATCCTTGTTCGCGTCCGGATACTGCCGGCGCTTGTGGATGTCCTTGATGGTGATGAGGCCTTTCAGCACGCCGCTCGAGTCGACGACGGGCAGCTTCTCGATGCGATGCTTCGCGAGAATCTGCTCCGCCTCGTCGAGCGTGGTGCCTTCGCGCGCGGTCACGAGGTTGGAGCTCGTCATCGCCTCGCGAAGCGGCCGGTCGAGATTCCGCTCGAACTGGAGGTCGCGGTTGGTGATGATGCCGACCAGGCGCTCATCCTCATCCACGATCGGCACGCCCGAGATGCGAAAACGGTGCATGAGCGCAGTGGCTTCACGCACCGTATCGGTGGGTCTCAGCGTGATCGGCTTGAGGATCATGCCGCTTTCGGATCGCTTCACGCGATCGACTTCGGCCGCCTGCCGATCGATCGACATGTTCTTGTGGAGCACGCCGATGCCGCCGGCGCGGGCCATCGCGATCGCCATCTCGGATTCGGTGACGGTGTCCATCGCCGCCGAAATGAGAGGAATACGAAGCTCGATGCCACGGGAGAATTTCGAGACGACGGAGACGTCGCGCGGGTGCGGCAGCGAATGTCGGGGAACGAGCAGGACGTCATCGAACGTCAGGGCGAGATCTTCGCGCACTCGCGAGGCGCCGCCGGTTCGGTCCTGAAGACGCGAAGGCCCGCTCGCCTGGACGGAGGCTGCGGGCCGAGATGGATGGTGAGTTCTGGTCGCCATGGCGAAAGGTAGGCGCGCGACCCGGGCAAGTCTAGGTGACGCCCACGAGGCTCACCGCCCGATCATCTTGAGGCGCCGGCGAATGCGCTTGGGCAAGAAGAACGCGGCCGCCGCGAGCACGCCGCGGAGATTCAGGTCGGCCAGATCCGACGCTTCGCCGGTCCAGTGATCCAACAGCACGGGTCGTCCGGCGTTCGCGATCAGGCGCTGCAGCGCGAGCACGAGAATGTACACGTCGTCGATCTCGCCGAAGAACGGAATGAAATCGGGAATGAGGTCGATCGGCATCACGATGTACGCGATCGCGCCAAGCACGATCATCTTGTCGACCATCGACACACGCGGATCGCGCGCGAGGCCCGCCAACAAGCGCACATACTGCGGGAGCTGCCGGATGTAATACATCACCGTGCGCTTGGCGCCCGTGCGCGGCGTGCCGACCGCCGGACTCTCGGCCGAACCGCGGCGAGCGCCGGATGCGCGTGTGCCAGCGCGTGCGGTGCCAGCGCGTGCGCGAGTGGCCATCAGAGCTTCTCTCCCGATCCGCCTGGATCCTTGGTTTCGTGTGCTGGCGATGACGCATTGTCCGGCGTCGAGGGCGGCGGTCCTGAGAACCGCTGCTCCGCCGTCGTACGCGCGGTGTTCACCAGATCGTTCGCCATGTTCTTGCCGGTTTCCACGGCGCTATTGAGCGCGGTGGCGGCGCGATTCAAAAATCCAACGGTCTCGGCGATCGCGCTGGCCGAGACTTTTCCGGCGCGCAGACGATCTTCGATCGTCTCGGTGAATCGCGTGAACGCGCTGGCGTTCGGCGCCGGGCGCTCGGCGTAGCGCGACTCGAGGAACTCCACGTAGTCGAGCACCTGGTATCCGCGCTCGTCCGACAATGTCTCCAGCTTTCTGAGAATGCGGTCGCGCAGATGGTCGTTCATTCGGTCAGTCGCCCGTTAATTGTTCCTCGCTTCGGCGCTTCGCACCTACGCTCGGAATGCCGCCGCGAAAATCATCCCGTCCAACGCGATCGCTTCCCGCGTGCATCGATGTGCACGTACGGCGTACGGTAGTGCCGGCTCGTGTACAACCCAAGCCCACCCACGAGATCGGGATGCTCGCGCTCCACCTGCTCGACGGCGCGCGCCACCAACACTTCGTCACGCAATGTCACGCGTCCATCACCATCGGCGTCGATCGCGACGTCAGCAGCATCGCCATACTGATGCCGGCTGTCGCGCGCCGCACGCCATACGCCGTGATTATGCGCGGGCGTACGGAAACCGCTGTGCACGTCAAATGCCACATCGTTCGGCAATGGGCCTTGGTCGTCGGGCGCGTCTGCCTCATCGACCGCCGTCATGGCGGCACGGCCACCCACCTTCGCCAGGACGAGCTCCAGCTTATCAAGCAGGCGCGGGCTCAGCGCGACGTACTTGGGCCACACGTTCGCCTGGTTGTCGTGCGTGACGAAGTCGCCAAGCCGCAAATGCGTGCTGACGCGGAGACTCAGATCCGACGGATTCACCTCGAGGAATCCCGCCGGATGCTCGTCGCGATGACCGAACCGCTCGGCCAGATACGTCCCGATGTGATAGCCGTTCAACACGCCGCCGACCTTTTCGCGAAACGGAACCATCACCGCGAGCGTGGGCTGCGAGATGATCTGCCGCTCGAGTCCGCGAACGATCGCCAGGCGATAGTACCCGGGCTGTGACGGCGTGACGAATGTCGAGCCGTTCACCGGCTGCGGAATGGTGGCGGTGGTCGTATCGCGGACTGGAACCCACTCGTACGTCAATGACGCCGGGTCGCCGCTCACCTCGAGCGGAAACTCGACGCTGGCGTCCGGCATCGCGAAACGAAAGCGCACGGCGCGGCTCGTTCCGAACGCATTGCCTGAAGGACCGGCGCTCAGTCGCGAGACCTCGTTCGCGACCGCCGCGAACGGTGCGGTCGGCGCTGCCTGACCAGGGCGAACGAACGGGCCAATGCCCAGCACCGCCGCGACCGCCGCCAGCAACGTCGTCCACGCCATGCGCTCCAGGCGGCTCATGAGGCGAGCACCGCGGTGTGCTCGGGCGAATGGCCGTTGAGTTGGCGGAGGGAGATGAACATCGCGGAAATGTGGGCGGCGGAGAGTAATTCAGAGTAATTCGGCGGGACGCGCGAGTGCACCAGTCATGTGCCTGCACATTTATTCGCGCGTGTGCTTGCGGTGTGCTTGCGAGACGACCCGTAAATCCAGTTCGCAACGGAATTTACGACCGGCCTGCCGAGGCTGCCACGGTTCGCCAGGCTCGGCTGCGACGGATGATGCACTCGAGGGCTGCCGAACATGTACATTTCCGCCTCCGGCGTGCGCAGCGATGTATCGCGGATCACGCCGGAATCGCGCTGCACCACCGACGTTGCCGCTCTCGACCAGCACATCACCACCATACCACCGACACGCCGCCCCGACACGTGCCCCAAAGTCCCGTAGTTCTGATCGTGCTGGATGGTTGGGGTTACCGCGCGGAACGCGACGGGAATGCGATCGCGCTGGCGAACACGCCGACATGGGACGCGCTCGTCGCGAATCATCCGCGGACGTTGCTCGAGGCATCGGGGCTCGCCGTCGGACTGCCCGCCGGACAGATGGGCAACAGCGAAGTCGGACACCTCAACCTCGGCGCCGGTCGCGTGGTGAGGCAGGACCTCGTACGGATCGGCGAGTCGATCAAGAACGGTGGATTCTTCGACAATCCGGTGTTCGTCAACGCGTGCGCGCATGCCACGAAGCACAACGGCACCGTGCACATCATGGGGCTCATCGGCTCGGGTGGCGTGCACGCGCTCGACCGGCATCTCTTCGCGCTCATCGATCTCTGCGCGAACCACGGCGTGCATCGCATCGCGATCCACGCGCTCATGGACGGCCGCGACACGATGCCGCGCTCCGGTCTCGGCTACATGCGCGAACTGCTCGCGTACGCCGAGAATCGCGCGGTCGTCGCGAGCCTTGGTGGGCGGTATTTCGGCATGGATCGCGACAAGCGGTGGGATCGCACCGAAAAGTGGTATCGCGCCGCGGTCGATGGCGTCGGGCCCGAAAGCACGGATCCGCTGGACGTGATCAGAGCGGCATACGAGCGCAACGAGACCGACGAGTTCATCACGCCAACCGTGATCGTGCGCGACGGAAAGCCGGTCGCGCCGATGCGCGACGGCGATTCGCTCATCTGCTTCAACTATCGCGCGGATCGCATGCGGCAGATCGTGCGGGCGCTCACGCAGCCGGACTTCGACGGCTTCGACGTGAGCAGCCGGCCGACGCTCGATGTGGTTACGATGACCACCTACGATCGGACGTTCGATCTGCCCGTCGCGTTTCCGCCGCAGTCGATGGTGAACATCGTCGGCGAGGTCGTGTCGAAGGCGGGCATGCGAAATCTGCGCACGGCGGAGACGGAGAAGTACGCGCACGTCACGTACTTCTTCAACGGAGGCATCGAGACGCCGTTCCCCTGCGAGGATCGCGAGCTGGTGCCGAGCCAGAAGGTCGCGACGTACGACCTGAAGCCGGAGATGAGCGCCGCGGGCATTACGGACGTCTTGTGCGGCGCCATCGAAAAGCGCGAGCACGACTTCATTCTGTGCAACTACGCCAACGCCGACATGGTCGGACACACGGGTGTGATGCCCGCCGTGATCACTGCCGTCGAGACGGTGGACCAATGTCTGGCGCGCGTGATGAAGTCCGCCGAACGAGTCGGCGCTCGTCTGCTCGTGACGGCGGACCACGGCAACTGCGAGATGATGATCGACCCGGAAACGGGTGGGCCGCACACCGCTCACACCAGCAATCCGGTGCCGTTCATCCTGATAGATTCGACGGAGTCGTCTGCACGGCCCCTTCGCTCGGGCGGTGCACTCTGCGACGTCGGCCCCACCATTCTGTCGATGCTCGGCCTCGAGCAACCTGCGGAGATGACCGGGGTAGACTTGCGAAACCTGGGACGGGGAGCACGCGCGTGAACAGACGCCTGGCGTCGATGGTCGTTGGACTCGTTGTCGGTGGATTCACGAACGCCGCCGCGCAGACAGGCGGTGGCCAGGTCGGCTATCCGCCGACGCGAAGCCCGTACGTGGACCTGGAGCAATCGCAGGAGCTCACGATCTTCGGCGGGCAGTATCACGCGCACCGTGATCCAGTCGGGGTCGGGCCGCAGAGTGGCCCGATCTTCGGCGTGCATTACGAGTGGCGCGCGGGTGGGCCGGCGCATCTGGTGGCCGAGGTGGCGCGGATCAACTCCGATCGCGACATGATCAATCCGTTCGCGCCGCCGGCCACACGATTCGTCGGCACGGCCAGCCGTCCCCTCTACAGCGCGGACTTCGATCTCGGACTGAGCCTCACGGGCAGCAAGAGCTGGCACAGCTTCGTTCCCGAGATCGCGAGCGGGATCGGTTTCATCAGCGACTTGCGGACAGCGTCGGATTCTGGCGGGTTCAGGTTCGGCACCCGCTTTGCATTCAACATGGCTGCCGGGCTCCGGTATGTGCCGGGCGGTGGACGACGCTGGCAGATTCGCGGCGACATCAAGGATCGGCTGTACACGCTCGCGTATCCGCAGACGTTTTTCACGGCGCCGGCGGGTGGCACGGCCGTGTTGACGACGGCGCAGGCGAAGTCGTTCTGGACGAACAATCCGACTTTCACACTCGGCTTGTCCTACTTGTTCTAGCTGCGCGGCGTAGCGCGAGCGGCGAGTCGGCGCGCCGGGTCAACCACGGGTGACTCATGGCACGCGACTTTGAGAACATCGACGACATCGACGATCTGAGCGACGACGAGCTGCGCGGGCTGGTCCGCGAGCGGCTCGCCGAGAACAACATGGTCGACATCGACGAGATCGTCGTCTCGGTGACGGACGGCGTCGTGTGTCTGGACGGGCGCGTCGGAACAGACGGTGAGCGGCTCGTCGCCGAGCACATCCTGACCGACCTGATTGGCGTGCGCGAGTTCGAGAACAATCTGTTCGTCGATCCGATCCGCCGCGCGCTGAGCCCTGAAGCGATCGATGAACACCTGGTCGACGACGATCGCCGCGAAGGGTTGCTCCTGGGCGACCGTCCGGTACCGATCAATCCCGAAGCCGAATCGCGCCAGGATGATCTCGATCACGAGCTCTACGGCACGACGGACGTCGGCCATGCGATTTCGGACGGAACGGCGTGGATTCCGCCGGAGAGTCCGACGCAGGAAGGGATCATGAACGATCGGGCCGAGACGGGGGAAGACCACTAGCGATGGGCGCTGGGAGTTGGGCGATGGGCGAAACGGCAAAAGGCGACGGAAACTCCCGTCGCCTTTTAGTTTTTACGCCCAACACCATCGCCCACCGCCCATCGCAAATGCCTTCATTGCTCACCCGCCGCATCACGTTCGCCGCTGCGCATCGGTATCGCCGGCCTGATTGGTCGGACCAGCAGAACGAACAGACCTTTGGTCTGTGCGCGCGCGAAAGTTTTCACGGACACAGCTATACGTGCGACGTCACGGTGAGCGGTCCGGTCGATCACAAAACTGGTATGATCGTCGATCTCGGGCTGCTCGACCGCGTGCTCGCGACCGAAGTGCGCGCGCGCTTCGATCATCGCAACATCAATCTCGACGTACCCGAGTTCGCCGACGGGAAACTCATTCCGACGGGCGAGGAGCTCGCGCGTTTCATTTTCGACCGTATACAAACGGCGCTGGGGAATGCGGCGCGCGTCGAAGAGGTCATTGTGGCCGAAGATGCGACATTGAGCGCATCGTACCGACGTGAATGAGCAACATCTGACCAACATCACAACGGAGTCGTGACCTCGACGGGGTTTCGTTCTTCCTTGCGGGAGAGGAGCCTGTCGTGTCGCCGCATACCACCACCCGTCGTCCCACCGCCGCAAGCAAGACGCTGGCGGAACAGTTTCAACCGATCGTCACGCTGCACACGTCGCTTCGTGCGCGCGGTGCGTCGCATCTCGACGTCGACGCCGCACGCGCGCGCATTCGCGCCGGCCGCGCGGCGTTCGACAGCGGCGACGTGTTGCGCGACGCGGGAGATCTGACTCGCGCGTTTCAACGCACGGCGAGCGCGCTCGAACACATCGGCGTCGCGTCGACGCCGCAAGCGAACGCGCTGCAAAAAGCGTCGGTCGATCCGACCGCGCACGTGCTGAGTTGGGCGAACGGCGACTCGATGCCCCGCTCTTCGCATCTCAAGCTCGCGAGACAAGTCGCGGCGATCGTCGGCAATGCGGTCCTCGCGCGCGCGTCCGACCAGATCGTCGACGGATTCTCCCTGGCGAACTGGAAGCGGGCGCAGTGTCCGTGCTGCGGTGCGTCGCCCGATCTCGCGCTGTCGACCGATCGCCGTCGTACGCTCGTCTGCTGGCGCTGCGACACGATGTGGCGCACCGACCGGCGCGGCTGCTTGAGCTGCGGCGCCGACAGCGCACCGACGCTTGCTCGCGTGCCGTCGCCGCAACTCGGCTACGAGCTCGCGATCTGTAACTCGTGCGGCCGCTATCTCAAGGAACGCCGCGGCGCTCCGGCGAACGCGCTGCTCGTGGAGCGCGCGCTCACCGCCGGCCTGGACGAAGCCGCGCAACAGCGAGGACTGCGCGCCTGATCGGCGCGATCGTCGCTGGTGGGGCAAACAGCCGCTTCGGCGGCGAACCGAAAGGACTGCGGACCGTCGGCGGCGTGCGCATCATCGATCGCGTCGCCGCAGCGCTCCATGCGGTAACCCCGTCGATCATCCTCAGCGCGAACGCGCCACACGCGGAGTCGTGGCTTCCCGGCGTGCGTGTGATTCGTGACAACGCCTCGGAGCGCGGCAGCCTCATCGGCATTCACAGTGCGCTTGCCGCGACGCACGACGACGTCCTCATCGTTGCGTGGGACATGCCGTTCGTCGACCCGGCATTGATGAAGTTGATCGTCGAGCGCTCCGAGGGCGCGACCGCCGTCGTACCAATGGGCCCGCGCGGTCCCGAGCCGATGTGCGCATGGTACGCTCGCGAGACTCGCTCCCTCGCGGCGGACGCACTTCAGCGCGGCGAGTATCGGCTCGGTGCGCTCCTCGAGCGATTGCCCCGCCTGGTGACGATCCCGCTGGCAGTCGTCGCGAAATACGGCGATCCCGCCCGCCTCTTCTTCAACGTCAATACGGCGGACGATCTCGCGGCCGCCGAGCGGATGGCTCGCGGCGAGTAAGGGCTTCGGCTTATCCTTCTCCGCGCACGATCACCGGAGAACGGATGTCCCGCGTACGCTCGTCTCGCTGGTTTCGCTCGTTCACGACACTGCTCGTCACGCTCGCCGCGGGCGTCGCGGGCGCCTGCACGCATGCGGCGGCGGCCCCGAGCCCGCGCATCAGCGCCGGCAGCCATGAAGCGCTTCGCGCGTTCATCGATTCCATGGCCGACGGGCCGGATTTCGCAAACGCTCATTTAGGAATACTCATCGTCGACCCAGAGCGCGGCGACACGCTGTACGCGCGCAACGCCGGCAAGCTGTTCATGCCGGCGTCGAACATGAAACTGCTGACGACGTCCACGATCCTCACGCAGCTCGGGCCCGACTATCGGTATCGCACCAGCTTCGCCGCGCGCGGCCCCGTCAACGGCGGCACGCTCGACGGGGATCTCCTCGTCGTTGGCCGCGGCGACCCCAGCGTCAGCGACCACATGATGGGCGACGCGATGAAACCACTGCGCCTCATCGCCGATTCACTCGCGGCGCGAGGTATCCGTCGCATCGCCGGCCACGTGCTCCCGTACGGCGACGCCTTTCCCGGCGAAGTCTTCGGGTACGGCTGGACCTACGACGATTTCGAGGATTCCTACTCGGCGCCGATCGACGAGCTGCTGTTCAACGAAGGCTTCAGCGAGATCCACGTCCGCGGCGCCGACCATGAGGGTGATCCGGCGCACGTCGAGATGCGTCCCGCGCGCAGTGTTCCGGCTTTGCGCGCGGATGTCCACACGGCCGCCGCGCCGGTTCGCGACAGCGCCCGGGCGCGCAGTCGCATGCTGTCGGCCCGCAAGGACAGCACGACCTGGGATGAGGTTCTCACAGGACAGATCCCCGCGCGAGACACCGCTGTTCTCGAGGTCACGCATCACGATCCCGGCCGGGCATACGTCGCGGCCTTCCGCGAAGCGCTGCGCGATCGAGGCATCACGATCGACGACGGCGCGACCGATACGCTCGCGCGCATCGAGACGCTCGCAACCCTCTCATCGCCGCCGTTGAGCGAGATTCTCGAGGCGTGCCTCAAACCGTCCCAGAATCAGATCGCCGAGATGCTGTTCCGGACGATCGCGCTCGAGCGGTTCGGCGCGGGGCGCACCGACAGCGCGGCCGCGGCCGTTCGTGCGCAGATCGGCGCGTGGGGCGCACCGGCATCGGAAGCGATCGTGCGCGACGGCAGCGGCCTCTCTCGTTACGACTACGTGACGCCGCGAACGCTCGTCCGCATCCTCGACGCGATGCGCCGCGCGCCGACGTTCAAAGTGTTCTATGATGCACTGCCGATCGCCGGCGTCGACGGCACCATCCGCAGCCGTATGAAAGGCACGCCCGCGGAAAACAATGTGCATGCGAAGACCGGCACCGTCGCCCAGTCGCGGTCACTCAGCGGATACGTCACGACGGCGGATGGGCATTTGCTCATCTTCAGCTTTCTCTCGAACAACTTCACCGTGCCGAACCGCACCATCGAACGCGTGCAGGATCTCGTCGCCGAACGTCTCGCCGGCATGCGTCTGCGCTAGTGGCGTACAGCGTCGAGGAAGCCAGCGCGCGAATTCTCGCGCCCATTCGGCCACTCGGCGCCGAACGCGTGCCGTTGCGCCAATCGCACCGTCGCGTGCTCGCCGAAGACGTGATCTCGCCGATCGAGCATCCGCCCTGGAACAATTCGTCGATGGACGGCTACGCGGTGCGCGCCGAAGACGTCGCGTCGGCCACGGGTTCGTCGCCGGTTCGGATGGAAGTGGTCGAGACGGTGCGCGCCGGCCAGCGACCAACGCGTTCCGTCGAACCGCGCACCGCAATTCGTGTGATGACGGGCGCGCCGGTTCCCGACGGAGCCGACACGGTCATACGTGTCGAAGACACAGATGGCGGCGACACATATGTCGAGATTCGCGACACGCGCGACTCGGGCCGCAACGTGCGTCCGCGCGGCGAGGATTTGCGCCCCGGCGTCGTCGCGGTGCCGAAGGGCACCATGATCGGCGCGGCGCAACTTGGCGTGCTGGCGTCGGTCGGGTGTGCGGCGCCGCTCGTGCATCGTGTCCCGCGCGTCGCGGTGCTCGCGTCGGGGGACGAGCTCGTGGACGTCGACGGATTCGGTGCCGTCCGCCGCGGAGAACGAATCGTCTCCTCGAACAGCTACACCATCTCGGCGGCCGTGCTCGAGGCCGGCGGCGAGGTCGTCGACCTCGGCATCGTGCCGGATGATCCTGAGGCGTACGTCGAACGCGTCACCGCCGCGCGCGGTTGCGATTTGCTCGTCACGACCGGCGGCGTGTCCGTCGGTGCATTTGACTTTACTAAAGACGTGCTCGCGTCGCTCGGCGCCGAGCTGCATTTGTGGCGCATTCGCATGCGGCCTGGCGCGCCCCTCGGGTTCGGGATGCTGCACGGCATGCCATGGCTCGGGCTGCCCGGCAATCCGGTCTCGTCGATGGTCACGTTCGAGCTGTTCGGTAATCCACTCGTTCGGAAGCAGCGCGGCGAAACGCTGATCTTCCGCCGGCCGATCGACGTCCGCGCCCGTGAAGACATCACCATCGCCGCGGCGCTCACGCACTTCATGCGGGGCATCGTGACGTGGGAGCCGGATGGCGCGTGGGCTTCGCTGACGGGACCGCAGGGCTCGGGCTTATTGACGTCGATGGCGCGTGCGAATGCGTTGCTCGTGGTGCCGCACGACCGGCCAATCGTACGCGCCGGTGAGACGCTCCACGCGCTGTCGCTCGCCGAGGCAGGATCGTCGGCTACGTTCGACATCTGAGTAGAGTGAGCGAGCGCCGCGCGCGCGCCGACGCCGAGCTCGAGGCGCTGGACGATTCGTTGCGTCGGCGATTTCGTGCCGTGCAGACGGCTGTCGACGTCGGTACGCGGACGTTGTCGATCCTGCATCCGGCCAGCGCGGAGGATCTGATCGATGAACGCGACTTCGAGCGGGACGAGCGTTTGCCGTATTGGGCGGAGCTGTGGCCGTCGGCGCGAATCCTGGCGGCGCTCGTGCTCGAGATGAGCGGCGACGGCCGATCGCTGCTCGAGCTGGGATGCGGCTCGGGGCTCGTCGCCACGTCGGCCGCATTAGCCGGATTCAACGTCGTCGCGTCGGACTACTACGAGGATGCGGCGCGCTTCGCCCGCGTGAATGCGTGGCGCAACGGCGGGCCATCCATACGCGGAATGATGCTCGACTGGCGCGCGCTGCCGCCGGATTTGCCGACGTTCGACGTGGTGATCGCGTCCGACGTGTTGTACGAGCGGCCGTACGGCGGATTGGTGGCGGCCGTCATCGCGAAGGCGCTCGCGCCGAACGGGATGGCGGTGCTGGCGGATCCGGGTCGCGTGGGACGCGAGGCGTTTCTAGACGCGTTGCCAACGAACGGACTCGTGTTGCGATCGCGGCGGACGGTGCCGTTCGTCGAGGGCACGATCCGGCAGCAGATCGTCGTGTTCGAGATCGTGCACCAATAGGGCTTGTCATCCTGAACGAAGGCGCGCAGCGCCGGGGTCGAAGGACCCCCTTCCGGACGGAGGAGTCACACACACCTCTGCTGAGACGGGGATCCCTCGACTCGCTCACGCTCGCTCGGGATGACTACCTTAGTTGCCCCGCCACCACCTCGGCAATATCGAGCACCGGCACGTCCGACTGCACCGCCTTCACGCCGTCGTTGATCATCGTCATGCAGAACGGACACGCCACGGCGATGGTGTCGGCGCCCGTCGCGAGCAGTTCCTCGGTGCGCTCGATGTTGATCCGCTTGCCCTGACGCTCTTCCATGAACATGCGCCCACCGCCCGCGCCGCAGCACAGGCCGCGATCCTTCGTCCGCTTCGGCTCGACGAGATTCACCACGGGCAGCGCGCGTTTGAGCGTCTCGCGCGGCGCATCGTACACGTCGTTGTAACGGCCGAGGTAGCAGGAATCGTGGTACGCCACGGTGAGGCGCTTCCCTTCGTCGCTCTCGAGCGGCACGCGCTGCTCCTGCAACAGGCGCTCGATGAACGTCGAGTGGTGAATGACCTCGTAGTTGCCGCCGAGCTGTGGGAACTCGTTGCCTATCTGATGGAAGCAGTGTGGACAGCTCGTGACGATCGTCTTCACCTCGTAACGGTCGAGCGTGCCGATGGTGTCCTTGGCGAGCATCTGATAGAGATACTCGTTGCCCATGCGTCGCGCGGGATCGCCGTGACAGTGTTCTTCCTGCCCGAGAATCGCGAAGTTGATGTTGCACGCCTTGAGGATGCGCGCGAAGGCCACGGTGATCTTCTTCGCGCGATCGTCGAACGATCCCATGCACCCGACCCAGAACAGAATGTCGGGCCGCTCGCCGCGCTCCACGACTTCGGCCATCGTCGGAATGTCCATTCCCTCGGCCCACTTGGCGCGGTCCGAAGGACTGAACGCCCACGGCGAGCCGTTCCGCTCGAGCGACTCGAATGCCGGCTGGACCTCTTCAGGGAAACGCGACTCCGACAACACCAGATAGCGGCGCATCTGGTTGATGATGTCGAGCTGATCGATCGACACTGGACATTCCTGTACGCACGCTCGGCAGCTGGTGCACTGCCACAGCTCCGTGTCGCTGATGTAGGTGTCGAGCAGGCGGTGCTCCGCGACCTGCTCGATAGTGACCGCGCCCGCATCGCCGCCTTCGCCGTGCAGGAGCGCCGGATGCAAGAATTCCATGCGATCGCCGGTGACGACCGGCGCCTTCTCCATCAACCGTTGCCGCGTGTTGATGACGATCTTTCGCGGACTCAGCTCCTTGCCGGTGATGTTCGCCGGACACGCGGCGGTGCAGCGGCCGCATTCGGTGCACGAATAGCCGTCGAGAAGATTCTTCCAGCTCAGGTGCTCGACATCCGATGCGCCGAACTGCTCCACTTCGGCCTCGAGGTCCATCGGGCGCATCACGCCCTTCTGACCCGGCCCGCTCGTATTCGACAGGTAGACGTTGATGAGCGACGTCACCACGTGCAGATGCTTCGAGTACGGGAGGTAGTTGAGGAAGATGAGAATCAGCAGCGCGTGCGCCCAGAAGAAGAGCTGGGCGATGGACGTTGGATGTTGGGCGATCGGCGTGACGGCATACGCGAGGGCACGAGAGACAAACTTCTCGGGGCCGACGGTCGCGGGATCGACGTGGTACTGGAACGCGTTCATCAGCAGCAGCGTCACCATCAAGCCGCCGATCATTCCGAGAATGATCAGGGCGTCGGTGTGCTCCAGCTTGTCCCCCTCCAGCCGGCGCGGGTGCACCACGAGGCGGCGATAATACGCGAAGCCGAT
Organism: Gemmatimonadaceae bacterium; assembly: GCA_035606695.1. Classification (NCBI taxonomy): domain Bacteria; kingdom Pseudomonadati; phylum Gemmatimonadota; class Gemmatimonadia; order Gemmatimonadales; family Gemmatimonadaceae; species Gemmatimonadaceae bacterium. The sequence continues at coordinate 83,841 of DATNEW010000043.1, read as the reverse complement.
GGCGCCGAGCACCAGCAGCGCGAACCCGTCCTGCGACAGCGCGTACAACTGATACAGCGGGTGCCACAGAAACAGATCATATGAGAACTGGGGGAATACTCCTTGAATGAGTATTTCTACGGTGCCGGCCGTCAGCACCATGAATCCCCAGAAGATCGTGGCGTGCATGGCGCCGGCGACGGGATCGCGAAAGATCTTCGTCTGCGCGATGCCGATCGACAGCACGTTTTTCGCCCGCACGAGCGGCGCGTTCGTCCGATCTTCGGCGAAGCCCAGCCGCATGTAGCGAATGAGCCGCTGCACGTTCAGCGCGAAGAAGCCCGCGCCGATCGTCAACACGAAGGCGAACACCGCGTTCGACGCGTGAACCGCTCCCATCAGTGGCTCGCCTTCGCCTCTTTCACCGCCTGCGTCAGCGCGGGCACCACCTCGAGCACGTCACCCACGATGCCGTAGTCCGCCACCTTGAAGATCGGCGCTTCCTTGTCCTTGTTGATCGCGACGATCGTCTTCGACGTGCGCATGCCGGCCAGATGCTGAATCGCGCCCGAGATGCCCACCGCGACGTAGAGCTGCGGGCTCACCTGACGGCCCGTCTGACCGATCTGATCGCTGTGCGGGCGCCAGCCGTCGTCAGTGACGGCGCGCGTCGCACCGACCGCGGCGTTTCCGAACGCCGCCGCGAGTTCCTCGACGAGCTTGAAGTTCTCCGCCGCCTTGAGCCCGCGGCCGCCGGAGATGATCACCGGCGCTTCGCCGAGGTCGATCTTCCCCTTCCCGCCTTCGACCATCTCTTTGACGACGATGCGCGACGACGCGGGGTCGGACGCCGGTTGCATCGTCTCCGTCTTCGCCGTCCGTGCCGCCGGCTGCGCGGTGATCGCGCTCGGGCGAATCGAAACGACCGCGAGCGGCGCGTTGACCTCCAAGGTCACAATAACCTTATTGGCGTACGCGGGGTGCTTGACGGTGAGCGCGTCGCCGTTCACTCCGATGCTCGTCACGTCGGAGACGATCGGTGCATCGAGCTTCGCGGCGACGCGCGGGCCGACGTCGCGTCCTTGCGCCGAGAAGCCAAGGAGGACGGCGCGATAGCTCCCCGCCTTCGCCCGGGCGGCGATCGTCGCCGCGACCGCCTCGCGGTCAAAGTTGGTGAAGCCTGCATGCTCGACGACCACGACGACATCGGCGCCGAATTGTCCCAGCTGCTCGGCGGCGCTGCCAACGCCCGGCGTTCCGGCAACGAGGGCGTGCACTTCGCCGCCGCCGGTCGCGTCAGCCAGCGCGCGCGCGGCCGTCACCGCCTCGAGCGCGAGCTTGCGGACGGCGTTGGCGCGAGTTTCAGCAAAAACGAGAATGTTTGACATTCGAGAGATCCTTCGCCTTCGCGTCGCTACGGCTCAGGATGACAGGTAAAAGTTAGAGAACCTTGGCTTCCGTCTGCAGCAAACGAATCAACTCGGGAACGGCGGCGACGCCTTCGCCGATGATGCGGCCCGGCGGCCGGTCGGGAGGCAGCTCCATCCCGGTGACCGTCACGCGGACGTCGCCGAGCTGCGCCGGCTTCGTCTCGAGCGGCTTTTTCTTCGCCGCCATGATGTTCTTGAGCGAGGGATAGCGCGGCCGCGCGATGCCCTCATCGATCGTCACCGCGGCCGGCAGCGGGAACTCGACCATTTCGGCCGCGCCTTCGAGCTCACGACGCGCCAGCCCGCGGCCATTCGAGATTTCTAATTTCGTCGCCGCGGTCACGCACGGCATGCCGAGCAGTTCCGCGGTCGCCGTGCCGACGACGCCGGCGCTCGTGTCGAACGCATGCTTGCCGAACAGCACGAGATCGTAGCCCCCGTCCTTCAACTCGGCGGCCAGCGCCTTGGCGACCGCCAATCCGTCGGACGGGATCTTGTCCGCCTTGAGCTGAATCGCGCGGTCGGCGCCCATGCTCATCGCCTTGCGCAGCGTCTCCTGCACGACGTCAGGCCCGACGGCGACGATGACCGTCTCGCCCGGGCCCTGTTTTTCGTTGAGCTGCAGCGCGACTTCGACGGCGTAGCTCGCGAAGTCGTCGATGTCGAATTTCAGCCCCGTTTCATCGATCGACGTCGACGACGGGGCGATTTTGAAGCGCGACTCCGAATCCGGCGTGCGCTTGATACAGACGGCGATTTTCACCGTCGAACCTCGCTCGGGTTGAATGCAGGCGGAAGTTAGCCGAGCGAGGTGACGGATGTCAGCCGCAACAGCCGTAACAGCCGTAACAGCGGATGACGATTACGGCTTCTTCGAGACGTCCGCGCACGTCGGCTCGCCTTCGGCCGCGTGCGTTTCGACGGAAACTTTCGGCTGGTACTTCTCGGGCAGATTGATGTAGATCCCGCAGACCACGTTCGGCAGCAGCGTGCTGCGTGCTTCCGCCGCCCACGCATTGTTCTGCGTCGCGGTGAGCGACACCGAGACGTTCGCGGTCGATTGGAACTTGAGCCCCTCCATTTGCGCGGCGTAGGCGCTGTGGTCGGCGAAGAACGCCTCCTGCGCAACGACGAGATTGCGGAGATCGGATTTCATCTGAATGAGCGCGGTACGAACGCTGTCCTGCTCCGCGGCCTGCGCACGCAGCACGGTCGGAGCGACGAGAAGCGCGGCGAAGGCGAGAGTTCTGGCGAGGCGCATAGCTGTCTCACTGTATCGGGTGACTAGTACAGTATCAGTCTACTCGATTCTCGGCAAGAGTGCGCATCCACTTGAGCCGGCGAGGCCCGTTGGAGCGGCCCGCGCCAGCCGACTCGAGTCTACTCGAGCCTACTTGAACGCGTTGAGCCCCGTGAGCGCCTGGCCGAGCACGAGCGAATGGACGTCGTGCGTGCCTTCGTAGGTATAGACGCTTTCCAGATTCGCCATGTGGCGCATGGACGCGTATTCGGCCAGGATGCCATTCGCGCCAAGCAGCCGGCGGGCCTCGCGGGCGATGTCAGTGGCCATGCTGACGTTGTTGCGCTTGGCCAGCGACACCTGCTGCGGTGACATCGTGCCGGCGTCCTTCAGGCGGCCGAGGTGGAGCGATACGAGCTGCGCCTTCACGATCTCGGTGAGCATGTCGGCAAGTCGCGTCTGTTGAATCTGGAATCCACCGATCGGCCGGTCGAACATCACGCGATTCTTCGAGTATTCGAGCGCTTCCTCGAAGCACGCCATCGCGGCGCCGATCGCGCCCCACGAGATGCCGTAGCGCGCTTGCGTCAGACACATCAACGGACTCTTGAGGCCGCCCGATTTCGGCAGTAATGCTTCCGGCGGCAATTCCACATCTTGAAAGACGAGCTCACTCGTGTCGCTGGCGCGGAGCGAGAGCTTTCCCTTCTGGTCCTTCGCCTGGAAGCCCTTGGCTGAAGTCGGCACGATGAACCCGCGAATCGACGTGTCGCTCGCGTCGCCGTTCGTCTTCGCCCACACCACCGCGATCTGCGCCGTCGAGCCGTTGGTGATCCACATCTTCGCGCCGTTGAGCAGCCACGTGCCGTCCTTCTGCTCGCGCGCCATGGTGATCATGCCCGACGGATTCGATCCGTAATCCGGCTCGGTCAACCCGAAGCAGCCGATCACTTCGCCGGCCGCCATGCGCGGCAGATAATTCTTCTTCTGATCTTCGCTGCCGAACGCGAAGATCGGATACATCGCGAGGGCGCCCTGCACCGACGCGAACGAGCGAATGCCGGAATCGCCGCGCTCGAGCTCCTGCATGATCAGTCCGTACGCGACGTTGTTCAGGCCCGCGCAGCCGTATTCCTCTGGCAGATTCGCGCCGAACACGCCGAGCGACGCCATCTCGGGCACGAGCTCTTTGGGCATGCGCCCGTCGACGTAGCATTTGCCGATGATCGGCAGGACGCGGTCGTCGACGAATCGGCGCACGCTGTCGCGCACGGCGCGCTCTTCTTCGGAGAGCTGTGAATCGATGTTATAGAAGTCGAGCATGAGTCGGCGTCAGGAAACCAGGAAACGGTGACGTTGAATCTAGTCGACTCCGCGAACGCTTCTCGTAACGCCGCGTTTTGCGGCCGGCGCGATGCCCACTTCACGTGCCTTGGCGCGAAACTTCGGACCGTGATCCAGCGGCAGGCCGGTTTCGTCCTGCCACTGATGCACCATCTCGTGCAGCAGCGTGGCGAGCGCCTCGTCCCATCCGTGCCGCCGCAGATGCCGGTAGCTGATCGCGATCTCGGCGCACGCGCTCGGCGTGGCCGCGGTGTAGTGGCCGAGCCGGCTCTTCATCCGGCGAGAGACGCGAACGGGCACGACCTTGAGCACGCCCGCGAAGTGGTCGGCGTTGTAGCGAGCGTGCCATTCGGCGAGTCTCGCCGCGAACGGCTCGTCTTCCGGCCGCGTGCGCTCACGGCGCGCCGGGCCGCGAGCGTCGGCAGGTGTCGCGATCTTGTGCGATACGATCGCGTTCTGCGCCGCGCGACGTTCGTCGCGTGTGCGCCCCTCGATGAATGCAACGATCGCCTGATGAATCTCGACCGGCGCGTCGAGATAGCCGACGTGGACGCGCAGCTGCGGACCGCGAAAGCTCACCATCACGTTGCGGTTGCGCGTCAGGCGGCAGTGCGTGATGCGTCTCAGACCGAGGGCACGCAAGCGCGCGAGCAGCTCGTCGCCGTCGCGCGGTGCGGGTGGCGGCGGCTCGAGCTCGAGCGAGAGCTGCGGCGACGGCACGCGGCCGCGCCCGAACCAAGCGGCCGCGCCCTTGAGACCTTTCGGAACCTGCAGTCCCTTCAGCGAGCGAAACATTTCGTTGGACCCGCCACGAAGTCACGCGCCTCGTCCGACCACACCAGCGTCGACACCTCGATGTCCGTCTCGGTGATGCGAATGCTGTTCACCGATCCCGGGCGTCCACCCCGCGACCGATTGCTGATCGTTCCCGAGGTGGAGATGATCGTGCCGCGCCGCGTGTGCTCGATGTAGTGTACCGCCTCCTGATGATCGTGCCCGCAGAGCACCAGGTCAACACCCATTTCGGCGAACGCGCCCAGCGTGCGTTGAGTATTCTTTAATCCGTGGCGCTGGGAAAGCTCGCCTTTCACCGGATTGTGGTGCATGACGATGATCCGCGCGTCACCCGTCCGCGAATGCTCGAACTCCGCCCGGGCCCGCTCGATCTGGGCGCGCGTCAGATGCCCGATGATGGAGATGTCGCGCACGTTCCACGTCAGCGTCTGGCGAATTACGCCCTGCGAGGTATTCAAGCCGACGAAGGTCGCGCCCGCGACGCGCAGCACCGGCTCAAGATCCTTGCTGATGTACGCGCGATATTTGGCGTACATCTTGTCCGCATCGCCGAAGCCCAGCGGGGCGTACCACCACGCCACGTCATGATTGCCGGGGACGATGATCGTGTGGCTGACCTTGTCCGCCTGCCGGATGAACTCGCGCGCGCGTTGGAACTCGCCCGCGCGCGCGCGCTGCGACACGTCGCCCGAGATGGCCACGACGTCGTAGTGTCGCGTCTGGATCAGCGCTTCGATCGCCTCGTACTGCTCGGGCACCGCGGGGTGGCCGAAGTGCAGATCGGAGCAGTGAAACAGCGTCGTCTGCGTCACGGTCTCGGCGCGTTCACAGCTTGGCGACGATCGCGTTCGTGAATTCGTCGGTCGACGCCGTGCCGCCGAGATCCCGCGTCACCGTCTTGCCGTCGCGGATGGTCGTCTCGAGCGCGGTGCGAATGCGCTTCGCGCGCTCCGACTGGCCGATGTGGTCGAGCATCATGCACGCGGCAAGAATGACGGCGCCCGGGTTGGCAATGCCTTTCCCCGCGATGTCCGGTGCCGTGCCGTGGACGGCCTCGAAGATCGCGCCGTTCGCGCCGATGTTCGCGCCCGGCGCCAGGCCGAGTCCGCCGACGAGCCCCGAGATCTGATCCGACAGGATGTCGCCGAACAGATTCGTCGTGACGATGACGTCGAAGCGCTCCGGATGCAGCACGAGGTTCATCGACATCGCGTCGACGATGCGCTCCTCGAACTCGATCGTGCCCTGATAATCGCGCGCGACCATGCGGCCCGTGTCCAGGAACAGGCCCTGTGAGTATTTGAGAATGTTCGCCTTGTGGACGAGCGTCACTTTTTTGCGATGGTGTTTCACCGCGTACTCGAACGCGTAGCGCACGATCCGCTCGGATCCCTGCCGCGTGATGATCGCGATGGACTCCGCCGCCGCGCGCGGGTCGTCTCCGACGCGGATGTAGTGCTCCACGCCGACGTACAAGCCTTCGGTGTTCTCGCGAATCATCACGAGATCGAGATCGGTGTATCGCCCGCCGGGGATGATGCTGTAGGCAGGCCGCACGTTGGCATAGAGATCGAACGTCTTCCGCAGCGCCACGTTGATCGAGCGGTAGCCTTCGCCCACCGGTGTCTCGAGCGGTCCCTTGAGCGCGAGCTTCGTCCGCTTGATCGAATCGAGGGTCGCGTCGGGAATCGGGTCGCCGTAGCGCGCGACGCCGGCCATGCCCGCGACCTGTGTGTCCCACTCGATGTCGGCGCCGGCCGCGTCGAGAATCCGCACGGTGGCGTTGCTGATCGACGGACCGATACCGTCGCCGGGAATCAGAGTGACTTGAGTTGCCATTGTTATGAGAGTGTTCCTCGCTGCGGCGCGTCGCACCTTCGCTCGGAATTTCGCATTTCTGGTTTTATTGAGGAGCGACGACGCCGGCGAGGCGCGCCGCGATGCTCGCGGTGACGGCGGGTCCAAACGTTGAGACCGTATCGCTCACCACGTCGCCATACCAGCGCACGTTCGACAGGCGCGCGTCGATGAGCACCAGGCGCAGGACGCCGCGTCCGCCGTTCCCCGCTTTCTCGAGGCGAAGCTCGACCGGCGCCAGCACGAGGCGAACATCCTGCTCGAACGCGACGAGCGTGCGCACCTGCGACGCGAGCGGTTCCGGGAGCCGCATGTCGACGGCAAGCCCGGGTGAGCGCAGAGGCTCTTCGGCAAACGCGTGCGGGTCGGTGGCGTAGGTCGTGTTGTGCTCGTAGCTCCGCTCGAGCTGCGCCGGAAAGACCCATGCTTTGCGCAGGCCGCGCTCGTCCATGGCCGCGAGAATGTCCGCGTCGAGCTGCATCAGGAGCTCCGGCGGCCGCGGGATGGACATGTTCCAGTCCGGCATGAGTCGCACGGTGTACGCGGGAAGCACCGCCACGTGCTGCGCGGCAATGCCCGCCAGCGAATGCTCGGCCGGTTGCGGGCCACCTGTGGCGCCGGGCCCGCCCCCGCCCTGGCAGGCGGCGGCGAAGACGGACAGAACGACGATCGTCGCGAGGCGCGGCATCGGAGGAAAATAATAGGGCGGCGCGCCTTAGGCGCGGCCCTTTCGCCCTCGCGCTCCACACTGCACTTTCTCCCCACCCGCCTCAACAACGGAGCGCACTACCCATGTCGAAGGTGTTCCGCGCTGGAATCTTCGTGCTGCTCGCGCTGCTCGGCGCCGCCGCGTTCGCGCGCATCGCGACGTCGCGCGGCGAGACGATCAACGCCGCCTGGTTGCTCACCGCCGCCGTCTGCACCTACGCGGTGGCATACCGGTTCTATAGCAAATTCATCGCGGCGAAAGTGTTCGCCCTGGACCCCAAGCGAACCACGCCCGCGACTCGGCTCAACGACGGCCGCGACTTCGTGCCGACGAATCGCTGGGTGCTGTTCGGCCATCACTTCGCCGCGATCGCTGGTCCCGGTCCGCTCGTCGGACCGACGCTCGCCGCGCAGTTCGGTTATCTCCCCGGTGTGATCTGGATCGTCGTCGGCGTTGCCCTCGGCGGCGCGGTACAGGACTTCGTGATTCTCTGCGCATCCGTGCGGCGCAACGGCAAATCGCTCGGCCAGATGGCGCGCGAGGAGATCGGTCCCGTCGCCGGATTTACGGCACTCGTCGCCGTGCTCGGCATCATGATCGTGCTGCTCGCCGTCCTGGCGCTCGTCGTGGTCAACGCGCTCAAGTCGAGTCCGTGGGGTCTCGTGACGATCGGGCTCACGATTCCGATCGCGATGTTCATGGGCGCATACATGCGCTGGATTCGCCCCGCGCGCGTGCTCGAGGCGAGCGCGATCGGCATCGTGCTGATCATCGCCGCGCTGTTCGCTGGACGCTGGGTCGCGGATCAGCCGGGACTCGCGTCGACGTTCGCGTTGAGCGGTACCGCGCTCGCATTCGTCATCATGGCCTACAGCTTCGCGGCGTCGGTCATGCCGGTGTGGCTGCTGCTCGCGCCGCGCGACTATCTCTCCGCGTTCGTGAAGCTCGGCGTCGTGCTGGCGCTCGCCGCCGGGATTCTCATCGCGCTGCCGCCGCTTCATATGCCCGCGCTGACGCAGTTCACCGACGGCACGGGGCCGGTGTTCGCCGGGAAAGTATTCCCCTTCGCGTTCATCACTATTGCGTGCGGAGCGATCTCCGGCTTCCACGCGCTCGTCTCATCCGGCACGACGCCGAAGATGCTCGAGAACGAGGCGGACGCGCGCATGATCGGCTACGGCAGCATGATCATGGAGTCCTTCGTCGCGGTGATGGCACTCATCGCCGCCTGCGCGCTCACACCGGGCGTCTACTTCGCGATCAACGCTCCGGCCAGCGCGATCGGCACGACGGCTGCCTCGGCCGCCGAGGCCGTCCGGCACTGGGGGTTCACGCTGAATCCCGCGGAGATGCAATCGCTCGCCGCGCAGGTCGGTGAGAAGACGCTGCTCTCGCGCACGGGCGGGGCGCCGAGTCTGGCGGTGGGAATGGCGCAGTTGTTCGCGAGCGCGTTCAGCAGTTCAGCGGCGCTCGCGATCTGGTATCACTTCGCGATCATGTTCGAGGCGCTCTTCATTCTGACGACACTCGACGCCGGCACGCGCGTCGGCCGGTTCATGCTGCAGGACCTGGGCAAGCACGTCTGGGAACCGTTTGGCCGCGTGTCGTGGTATCCCGCCGTCGTGATGTCGAGCGGGTTGATCGTCGCCATGTGGGGATACTTCCTGTATCAGGGCGTCGTCGATCCACTCGGCGGCATCAACTCGTTGTGGCCGCTATTTGGAATCTCTAATCAACTGTTGGCGGCGGTCGCGCTGTGTGTCGGCACCACCGTCATCATCAAGATGGGCAAGCCGCGCTATGCGTTCGTCACGATCCTGCCGCTGATATGGCTGACGATCGTGAACATGGCGGCCGGATGGGAGAAGCTGTTCTCGCCCGATCCGCGCCTCGGCTTCCTCTCGCATGCCCACGTCGTCGAAGGCCAGATCGCCTCGGGCTTGCTGCCGGCCGCGATCAAAACGGTGAGCGATGCGCGCCGCGTCGTGTTCAACGACTATCTCGACGCGGCGGTCGCCGCCTTCTTCATGCTCGCCGTCGTCGTGATTCTCGCCGACAGCATTCGCGAGTGGTATGCGTGTGTCGCCGGACGGAAGGCAATGGTATCGTCCGAGGTTCCGTTCGAAGCGGCCGCGATGGTCGCGGGCGATTGAGGGGACCGCGGCATGAGCACGCGCGAGCTGCTTCGAGCCACACACGCTCGCCTGGAACAGGCGGCGTGTGTCGTGCGGCGCGTGATTGGCGTGCCGGACTACGATCGGTACGTGGCGCACGTACGCACGCATCATCCGGATGAGAAGCCGATGCCTCGCGACGAATTCATGCAGCAGCGATTGATGGACCGGTATAGTCGTCCCGGCAACCGCTGCTGTTAGAAATCGAAGCTCGTCATCGCGAGGGGTGAAACGACGCTCGTCATCCCGAGGAGTGAAACGACGCTCGTCATCCCGAGGAGTGAAACGACGAGGGATCTCTCGTCCCGACAGAGGCCTCTCTATCGGGAAAAGAGATCCCTCGCTTCGCTCGGGATGACAACACCTTCGCTCAGGGATGACAACACCTTCGCGCGGGGTGACAACACCTTCGCTCAGGGTGACAACACCTTCGCTCGGGATGACAACACCTTCGCTCGGGGTGACAACATTCACGCGTGGCGTCCGCGACCGGCCGCGAGCAGCGCCAGGGCCGCGACGAGCGACAGCGACGCGCCCATCACGAAGGCGGCGCCGGATCCGAAGCGATCCCACACCGCGCCGAACATGAGCGATGCCGGCAGCGCCCCAATCCCAATCGCGAGGTAGTACCAGCCGTAGGCCGCGCCGCGTCGATCGGCCGGAACGACGTCGGCAACGAGCGCGAGCTCCGTCCCTTCCGTGAGCCCGAAGAAAATCCCGTAGGCCGCGAACAGCGCCCACGCTTCCCATGCATGCGTCGCGCGCGCAAATAGAAAGTAGACGAGCGCGTAGACGAGCCAGCCCGCGATCAACGTCGGCCGGCGCCCGATGCGATCGGAGAGCGAACCACCGGGAACGTTCGAGATGCTCTTGACGCCGTTGAGCAGCGCCCAGAGAATCGGCGCGAGCGCGACCGGAACGCCAAGGTCCTTCGCGCGAAGCAAAAGAAACGCGTCGGTCGAGTTGCCCAGCGTGAAGACGAAGATGATCGCGAGGAAGACCCAGAACCGCGCGCCCATGCCGGTGCGAAGCTCCGCTTTCTTGCTCGACGACGCCTCGCGCCGCGCGACCTCGCGCACCCCGATCATCGCAACGAGAACCGCGATCGCGCCCGGGATGGCCGACAACCAGAACACCGCGCGCAGCGTCAGGCCGAACGAACGAAGCAGGACGAAGGCGATCAACGGTCCGAGCAGCGCACCCGCGTTGTCGGCCGCGCTTCGCACGCCGAACGCCCGGCCGCGCATCGAGGGATGAATCGAGTCGGCGATCAAGGCATCGCGCGGTGAGTTGCGCAGTCCTTTGCCGACGCGATCGCTGACGCGGATCAACAGCACTTGTGTCGCCGACTGGGCGATCGCCACGAGCGGCCGCACGACCGACGCGAGCGTGTAGCCGACGACGACGAAGATCTTCCGCTTCTGAATGCGGTCCGACCACCAGCCGCTCGCGAGCTTGAGCAGCGCCGCGACCGACTCCGCCGCGCCCTCGATCGCGCCGATGAATCCGGCGCTCGCGCCGAGCACGGTCGTGAGAAACACCGGCAGCAACGGGTAGATCATTTCGCTGGAAACGTCCGTGAAGAAACTCACGGCGGCCAGCGCGTATACGTTCCGGCCGAGTTTGCGCGACTGGGGAGGGCTGGTCGTGTCTTGCGAGGGCTGGCTCATGTCCCACCGAATCTACCACTTGCGGTAACTCGTGAATCAGTGGCTATTGATAGACATGACAGCGCGCGCGCCCGGGCGGTCTCCGGACACGGCTTCGACCGCCACGACACATGTACATCGTGCGCTGGCGGCGGCGCGTGCGCGACTCGCCGCACACGACGACGCGATCATTCGCTCGCAGATCACCATCGCGCAGATCGGCGCACCGACTGGCGAGGAGTCAGAGCGCGCCGCATGGGTCGCGCGGCGCTATCGCGACTGCGGTCTCGCGGACATTCACACCGATGAGGCCGGCAACGTCATCGGCCAGCGTGCGGGAGAACGTGATCTCGCGCCGGTCGCGATTTGCGCGCATCTCGATACCGTGTTCCCACGCGGCACCGATTTATCCGTCCGGCGCGACGGCGAACGTCTCGTCGGCCCCGGCATCAATGACAACGGCCGCGGCCTCGCGGTCATGCTCGCACTCGCGGGCGAGATCGATGGCGCGCGAATCAAGCCGCGCCGTCCGATCGAGTTCGTCGCAACGACCGGCGAAGAAGGCATCGGCGATCTGCGAGGCGCCAAGCACTATTTCGCGGATCGCGGCCGCGACGCGCACGCGATGGTCGCACTCGATGGCGCCGGCGATGAACGCATCATCCATCGCGCGCTCGGCTCCCGGCGCTTTCGCGTGGCGTACGCCGGACCCGGCGGACATTCCTGGGCGGCGTTCGGTTCGCCGAACGCGGTGCACGCGGCGGCGGCCGCCGCCGCGCGACTGGCGTCGCTTCCGTTGTCGACCAATCCGCGCACGACGTTGTCCGTTGGACGAATCGGCGGCGGGTTGTCGGTGAATTCGATTCCCGACTCGGCGTGGCTCGAGATCGATCTGCGTTCGACGTCCGGCGCGCAACTCGACGAGATCGAGCGCGCGATTCGGCGCATCGCACAGGCCGCGATGGAAGACGAGAACGCCAAGCGCGCGCTCGGCACGCGGCCACTGCGCGTTGCAGTCGAGTTGATCGGCGCGCGTCCCTGCGGTGAAACTGCCGCCGAGCACGATCTCGTGCAATCGGCGATCGAGGCGACGCGCCTCGTGGGTCGCGAGCCGGAGCTCGCCCTGGCGTCGACGGATGCGAACGTGCCGATCAGCCAGGGGATTCCCGCGATCGCAATTGGCGCCGGCGGCCGCGGCGGCGATGCGCACACCCACTCGGAGTGGTACGACAACTTGCACGGCACCCTGGGCGTGGCGAGAGCGCTGACGATCGTGATGGCGGCGAGTCGTTAGGCTGTCATCCCGAGGAGCGCAGCGACGAGGGATCTCATTCGCGTGCACGCATCGGGGGCATCCAGCCGGAAGAGATCCCTCGCTACGCTCGGGATGACAGTCACCCGCTCTGCGCCGGCTCCGCTCTCGCCAACGCCGTCCCGAGCAATCGCATCGCACCATACGTCTCGGCGACCAACACCACCGCCGACAGCACGATGACGAGCGCAATCGCGACCGGCCGCTGCTGATGCATCCACACGACCGTGCCCCAGCTGATCAACAGCGGAACCACCAGCGCGACCCCAAGTGAAATCAGATTGGCCAGCGTCGCGAGTACGTTCTGCCCAAGTGCTTCGACGCCGGTGTTCACGGCAGGGCCGAGTCTGATCCATGCCGGAAAGAGCACCGCTGTCGCATTCTGAATGGTGAGCAGCGCGAGATTGAGCGCGATCACCGCGAACGGTGCGACGCACAACAGCGCGACATGAATGCTGGGGGAGAATGGTTGCACCGCTGACGCAAGCATCGCGGCGTAGGCGATCAGGATCAGCACCATTTGCACCGCCGACATCGGCAGCGCGGCCGACGCAACTTCGGCGAGCACGATGTCACCAGGCGCGATCGGCAACGATTTGAGCAGCGGCAGATTCAACATGTCGTGACGGAGATCGTTGCGGATCAACCGTCCGCCGAAGATCAACATCATCGCCGCGAGCACCAGCGCGGTGGTCGACAAAAACGCCGGAAAGTCGGCGCCCGCGCCGGACGTCGCCGCGCCGACGGCGATCGCCATGACGAGCGGGCCGATGAACAAGCGCAACTGCGCCGTGCGCCGCAGGCAGAGCGTATTCTTCCAGATGATCGCGATCGCGGGGTGTCCGTGCTCGGCAAGGCGAAGACTGGACGTCGCGGGCCGCGGTGCGCCGACCGCGGCAACCGAGCGGCGCGCGCGCATGGCGTCGAGCCGCTTCGCCCGCTCGGCAGACGCTTCGATCGCCGCATCCTCGAAGGCGGCGTCGGTGCGCAGCACCCACCACGCGTGCGCGGCGAGCACGAGCAGCGCCAGCGGGATCTCGCGCGACCATTCAGCGAGCGTATGGGCGAACGTCGGCGCGACGACGAGGTGGAACGGATACAGTCCGATGATCGCCGGCGGCGTCGCGAGTGTTCGGCCGAGTGCGTCAAAGAAGACGCCGATGCTCGGCGCGGCGAACAGTTCGGCGCGATGCATGAAGACGCCGCCGGCGATCGACGCGCCGATGGCGATGAATACCAGAACCGACCAGCGCGTGCGGCGCATTGCCGCGCCACCGTGCTCACGCCACGACGAACGAAGAATCGCCGCGCCCAGGCGATGGAGGTTGAGCGTTGAGAACAATGCCCAGATGCCGATCGCTCGCAGCGGCGACGGCAGCGCCGTACCGCCGCGGCGAAGCACGAACACCCAGATCACCGCGTTGAACAACACCGCGATTTGTGCGCGATAGAGCTTGTATCCGATCAGCTGCCGGCGCGACAAGGGCCCGGGAAACAGCAGCGACAGCTCGGCCTGCGTGAACGCGAGCGCCGTCGTATCCGAACCGAAGACCCACGTGCCCATCAGTGTGATGACGGCGAGCAGCGTGACGAGCATCTCGGTCGCCTGGCCAAGGAAGATCGATGAGCCCGGCCCGCGCGGCGTCGGCCTTAACAGGAATGACCAGATGTAGATCGCGCCGACGATCAGCGCCGCGGCGTAGCGCGGGCTGCGAACTCGGCGGAGCTGGAACCAGATGCGATTGCGCGCGCTCGTCCACGTGAGATAGAGAAACGCGTTCACGGCGCGGCCGGCGCCCCTGGCGCCGCCTGATCGCTCGTGAGCGCGAGGAACACGTCCTCGAGCGATTTGCCCGCGAGGTGCGGATGCGCCGCGATGATCTCGTCGATCGAGCCGAACGCGACGCACTCGCCGCGGCGCACGACCAGCAGGCGATCGCACAGCTCCTCGACGAGGTTGAGCAGATGCGAGCTCAGAATCACGGCGGCGCCATTCGACGCGCGCGTCTGGATCGTCTCGCGCATGCGTCGCATGCCGCCGGGATCGAGCCCGGTCAGCGGCTCGTCGAGAATGAGCGCGGATGGATCGTGCAACAGCCCGCAGGCGATCGCGAGCTTCTGCCGCATGCCGCGCGAGAGCTCGCCGGGGAGCGATCTGCGCTTCTCGGCCAGTTCCAATTCCTGCAACAATCCCGGCATGCGTGCGTCGACGTCGCTCACACCGTACAGGCGAGCGATGAAGCGCAGATGCTCCTCGACGGAGAGGTATTCAAAGAGATGCGGCTCGTCGGGAATGAACGCCAGGGCGCGCTTGGCGCCGATCGCGTCCGAACGCATGTCGTGGCCGTCGATTGTGATGCTGCCCGCGGTGGGCTGAATGATGCCGGCGAGACACCTGAGCGTGGTCGTCTTGCCGGCGCCGTTCGCGCCGACGAGGCCAAGCACTTCACCCGCCGCCACCTCGAACGACAGCGAGCGCACGGCGGTGAAGTCGCCGTACAGCTTCGTGAGCGATTGGACGGTGATCATGCCGTGCGGAGGCTGGCGGCCGTCGATCGTGTCGCGATGGCCGTTCAGCCCTCGTGCCGCACGACGGAGTGGTCGGCAACGTTCACTTGGCCACGCACTCCCGCTACGACGGCGGCGTCGCCGATCATCGAGCCACTGAGCGCGGCGTTCGAGATCTTCGTGCCGGCGCCGATCACGGTATCCCGCAGTGTCGAACCCTCGACGGTCGTGCCCGTCGCGATCGAGACGTTGGGACCGATGGTGGATGACGCGAGCGTGACGCCATCTTCGATATAGACGGGGTCGAGGATCGTAACGCCCGCCGGCACCGAGGCGGGCTTCCGCGCCCTGCCCTTTTCCAGGATGATGCGATTCGTCTGGAGCAGCGTGCCCTGTTCACCGG
Organism: Gemmatimonadaceae bacterium; assembly: GCA_035606695.1. Classification (NCBI taxonomy): domain Bacteria; kingdom Pseudomonadati; phylum Gemmatimonadota; class Gemmatimonadia; order Gemmatimonadales; family Gemmatimonadaceae; species Gemmatimonadaceae bacterium. Next base: position 68,441 of record DATNEW010000043.1, on the reverse strand, counting down.
CATCGTACCAGCCCTGCACGTCGATCACGCGAATCTTGGCGCCGTGGTCGATCATGTACTGGAACGCATCGGTGAGGTAGTACTCGCCCTTGTTCTTGGGCTGCTCGAGCGTCCAGTCGATGCCCTCGAGCAGGAGTTTCCAGTTCTTTATATAGTAAAGTCCAATATTCGCCCGCTTCGAGATCGGCGTCGACGGCTTCTCGACGATCTTCGTCATGTTCCCGGCCTGGTCGGTCACGACCACGCCGAAGCGTTGATAATCCTCGACCTCCTTCACCCAGATGATGCCGTCGGCGTCGGTCGTCTTCACCACCGAGAGATCGGCGTCGAAGATCGTGTCGACGAAGATGATGAAGACCGGCTGGTCGATGTGCTCGCGCGCGAGTCCCACCGCGCCGGCCGTGCCGTCCTGCACCTTCTGCTCGATGAACACCGACGGAAACGGATACGTCTTCCGCGCGTAGTCCTCGACCTTCTCTTTCAGATGGCCGGTGATGTAGATGACCTGCTCGACGGTACCCAGCCGCTCCAGGTCCTCCATCACGTAGTCGATCACCGGTTTGCCGGCGATCTTGAGCATCGGCTTGGGCGTGATGTGCGTGTGCGGCCTGAGCCGGGTGCCCTTGCCCGCCAACGGGATGATGACCTTCATGGGGCGTTCGTTCCCTCGCGTCCGTATCGGTCCTCGAGCCGCACCACGTCGTCGAGATGCGGCGTCGAAACCTCGAGTATGTCGCAATCGGTGATGGCTTCCATCTGATGCACGGTGCCCGGCGTGATTCGGAACGCCTCGCCCAGCTTCAACTGGACATCCACCGGCTGATTGTTCTCCCAGACGCGGTAGATCAGTTGGCCCGACATCAGAAAGACGGTTTCGTCCTTGACGTTGTGATACTGCACGGACAGGGCCTCGCCGGCTTTGATGTGCAGCACCTTCCCGACGTACGCGTCGGTGTGCGCCCAGATCGTCTCGTGCCCCCAGGGCTTCGGCACATGCTTGATCGGCTGGCGGCCGCTCATGGAAATGTCGAGTTAGGCATTGAGCCAATATAGGGCGTCGGGGCGCATGGGCGTCGACGCCCAAACGCCCAGCCCGGCATACTCCGTGCTCTTCCTGCCCGGTCAATGATCCTCGCCCCTCGCTATCTCCCGCGACTCGCGTCCACCGTCGGGTTGTTCACCCGCTACGGCCTCGCTGACTTCGCGAAACAGCAGGGATTGCAGGGCATCGGACACGAGCCGGAACCGGGCGAGGATTTTGGCGGATCGCCCGACACAGCGCGCGCGTTTCGCAAACGCCTCGTCGAGCTCGGACCGGCGTACATCAAGCTCGGACAAGTCCTGTCCACCCGGCCGGATCTCTTGCCGCCGACGTACATCGAGGAGCTCGAGAAGCTGCAGGACGACGTCGATCCAATCCCCGTCGAAGACGTCGTGAACGGCATCGAACAGGAGCTTGGCGCGCGCCTGAGCAAGCTCTTCGCAACGTTCGACCTCGAGCCGCTCGGCACCGCGAGCCTCGGCCAGGTCCACGCCGCCGAGCTGCGCGATGGACGCCCCGTCGTCGTGAAGGTGCAGCGTCCGAACATTCGCAATCTGCTCGCCGACGACATCGAGTTCTTTCGCGAGCTCGCCGAGTTTCTCACCGATCACACCACGGCGGGCGCGCGCATCGACATGGTCGGGGTCGTCCAACAGCTCGAGCAAGCGCTCAGCGACGAGCTTGATTATCGCATCGAAGCGCGCAACGCGATGTCGTTCCGCCGTACGCTCGCCGAGTTTCCACGCATCCTCGTGCCGCGCGTGATCGAGGCATACACGACGGAGAAGGTGCTCACCACCGAGCGCATTCACGGCACGAAGATCGACAGCGTGTCGCCGCTCACGCGACTCGATTACGACTTCAGGCCCGTCGCCGACGAATTCACGCGCGCGTACCTCAAGCAGATCACCATCGACGGCCATTTTCACGCCGATCCGCATCCCGGCAACGTCTTCGTGGTGCTGCCGAGCGAGGCGAATCCGCCGACGCCGTCCGAGGTGAAAGCGTCCGACCGGCGCGCCGTACAGCGCGAAGCGATGACGCCGCTGGCACGCGTCGAAAACGAAGCGCAGCGCGCCGCCGCGCCGCAGCCAATCGAGATCGACGTCAAGGTCGCGTTGATCGACTTCGGCATGACGGCGCGCCTGTCCGCGACGCTGCGCGAGCACATCGTGCGGCTCTTGCTCGACCTCGCCGACAATCGCGGCGACGACGCGGCCGAATCGATGATCGAAGTCGGCGACGAGTTGCCGGGATTCGACCGCGAAGGCTACGTGCGCGAAGTCGCGAGCCTGATGGCGCGGAATTACAACCTGTCCATCGGCGAGCTCGATACGGGCAAGGTGTTATATGAGTTGATCAACATCTCGTATCAGCGCGGATTGCGACTCCCCGCCGAGCTCACGTTGCTCGCCAAGACCCTGTTCAATCTCGACGCGGTCACGAAGGCGCTCGATCCAACATACAGTCCCATCCCGACGATTCGCGAATACGGCAACAAGATCGCCGCCGATCGCGCGCGCCGCGAGCTCAATCCTCGGCGACTCTATCAGCTCGCGACCGAAGGCAGCGATCTCGTGATGGCGCTGCCCCACCGCCTCGACCTGATCACGCAGCGAATGGCGGCGAACGAATTCCAGACGCGCATCGACGTTCCGCAAATCACGCTGATGATGCAGGCGCTCCAGAAGGTCGCGAACCGCGTCTTCTCCGGACTCGTGCTCGCGGGCCTGCTCGTTGCCAGCGCCATGCTCATCCAGGTTCGCCGCGCACTCGGCACGGCCGGTTTCATTCTCGCCGGCGCGATCGGACTCTGGATGGTGTTGTCGATTCTGTGGTCCGATCGAGAACAGTCAAGAAAGTAGCGTCACCACAAATCGCCGACGGTAATCGTCCACCGCGGCGCGAGCGAACCGTTACCGCCCAATCCGCGGCCGCCCGCGAGATCGACGCGATTCACGAAGATCGGCGCGTCCAGCCGAACGTGCACATCGCGATCGTAGAGCTTCCCTTGCGCGACGAGACCGACGCCCGCGTCGGACAGGAAACGATCGCTGAGCGCGACGTACTTCGATGACCCCACGCCCGCGTCACCGAACACGCTGAACGACAGCGTCGCGCGCCCCCAGCCGCCTTTGCTCGTACCGAGGCGTTGCAGCAGCTCGCCATTCACCGCGGCGACTCGATCCAGCGGAGTGTCGATGCCGAACCCGCGCAGTCCCGCGCCGCCGAGTGGCAGATAGTTGATGCCGTCTTGCTTGAACAGTGCACCGCGCGGACGGAACAAATCGTTCGTGAACGTCTCGAACGGATCGCGCGTCGACGCGAAGATGGCGCGCTGCCGCGGCGCATTGCGCGCGATGCCACCGTACAAGCGTGCGTGCAGCTGCGTCGCCATACCGGCGAGCGGTTGCACCGCACCCACCGACGCCTCGGCGCGCAAATATCCGCGCGACGCTTCGCCGCTTCCCACGGGCCCGCTCGTCGTCGCACCGCCGCCGAGCGAAACGTTCGCCATGGCGTAGCCGCTGTCAGCGAGGACTGCGGTTCGATACGACCCCGATCCACCCAATTCCGCGACGCTCACGTTCGCCCACTGCTCGGGCAGCAGAAGCGAATCGGTCGGCGCGGCAACGGTGGCGTACACACGTGCTCCGATCGCCGGTCCCGGCGTGAAGATGAACGGACTCAGATCCCAATGCCGATAGAGATCTGCCTTGAACAATCCATCGAGGTAGTTCACGCCGCCGCCCACGCCCATGAGCGGACGTGAAAAACCGGGCAGATAGAGATTTTCGCCGCGCGCCCATGCCTGAATACGGCGCATGGTCGGTGCAAATCCGCTCGACCCTGCCGGGGCGCGCGAGGCGACGGCGAGGCCAGCGTCGTACTCGTCGACCATCGACAGATAGCTGCTCTTCGCGCGGATACCAGCGGCGACACCCTGCGGATTGCTGTACCACGCCGTGGGCGCGAGCGCGACGATCGTGTGCGTGCGGTCCGACTGATTGAACCACGGCCAATTGAAGGTGACCTTGGGCTCGGGGATCGCAGCGAGCAGCGTCGTCTGACCGACGTCGTTGCGGCGATCCCAATCGAACGTCGCGTGATATGGATCGAGCTGCACTTCGCGCGGTTGCTGTTTGGTGACGATGCGCACGACCTGGCCGTCGAGCGATGGATCCGCGCGGCCGATGGTCCACCCAGCGTCGGTGCGCACGCCAATCGGCATCGGATGCCGCAACGCTCCGCGCCGCTGCACCGTGACGAGCGTCTCGTAGTTGCTGCCGTCGGTGCGTACCGAGTACGGACCGAGCTCGTAGTCCATGAGTCCCGTGCGGTGCACCCATTCATCGAAGAACCAACCAAGCGGACGGCCATACGCCCGCTCGGCCGATGCTCGCATGGCGCGCTCGTCGACGTGCTTGAGCGCCCACCGGTCATAGTAGTCGTGCGTGAAGCGCAGGAAGACGCTATCGCCCATCAATTCGCGCAGCTGGCCGTACATCACCTTCGCGCGATTATAAATCATCTCATTATAGATTCCGAATTCGGTGAAATCGTAGGCCGGTGTGCCGATCGGCTGCGTCCGCCCGAGCAGCTCGAGACGATTCTCCGACAACCCCAAACTGTCGGTTTTCGGAATCGTGACGGCGTTGACGCGGTACCCTTCGGCAAGCCGCGGCGGCTCGATCACCCGATCGCGATCCTGTGGCGTGAGCTTCTGCGCCCAGTCGGTTTGATAATCGGTGAGCCCTTCGTCCATCCACCCCGAGCGCCATTCGTTGTTGCCGAGAATGCCGTAGGTGAACACGTGCCCGAACTCGTGCAGAATCAGCCCCTGACTCGCCGAGCCGTTCATGACCATCATCGGAAACTCGGTCCCGCCGGGATCGAGCCGATGCACATTCGTGATTTGCGGATAGGCGTACGGGCCCCACACGGACTCGAGCCATCGCGCCGCGAAGAGCGTACGCTCGAGCGCACGCCCACCGCCCCACGTCGTGTCGTCGTCGGCCTTGTACAGCACGTGGACGGCCACGGTGTCCCACGTCGGGAAGTGCGTTGCCGGCACGCGCCGCACATAGACGCCGCCCTCGTAGCGATAGTCCGGCGACGCACTCCACGCGAAATGGTGCACGTTTTCCGCGCGAAACGTGACGACACGATATCCATCCGGGGGTTGCACCCTGGCGAACGAACCGACGTTCCCGTAGGCGTTCGCGGCCAGATACGGCGCACCGTTGCGGGACACACGCGCCCAGCCTGGATCGCCGGCAACGGGAACGCCCGTCGACGCGATCACTTGATCATCGCGCACGATCATCGCCACTTCGTATGTCCCATATTCGCCGTACAGCTCGCCCGCCGGTACGAGCGGATTCGGTTCCCACCCACCTCGATCGTACACGGCGACCTTGGGATACCACTGCGCGAAATCGTACGTGCGGCCCTTTCGTCCCTGACGACGAGTCACCGTAGATGGCCGCGCATCCCACGCGAGCTGAATGACGAGCGAGTCGTGCGGCGCCAGCGGCCGCGGCAGTCTGAAATGCACGACCGTACTGTCCGGCGCGCCGGGATAGTCGACGATGACCGGCGTTCCGCCGACGACCGGCGCCTGCGTGAACCGTTCGTACCCGATGTCACGGTCGCCGAGATGCTGGAAGCGCTCGCGATTCTCGCGAATGTCCACCGCGCTCCACTTCGATCCCGGACGAAACGCGTTGAGATATTGATGAAAGAACATCTCGCGCAGCGTGTCCGGCGAGTTGTTCACATAGGTAAGCGTCGCGGTCGAGTGCAGGTTCGTCGCCGCTTCGTCCAGCGTCGCGACGATCTGGTAGTGCACCCGCTGCTGCCAGTAGCCGACGGTGTCGCCGGACGGCGGCGTCGTGGCGCCCTGGAAATTCGTTTGCGGAACGCCCTGCTGCGGTAACTGAAGCAAGGCGAACAGAGAAAAGGTCAGGAGCATGGTGGAAACGTATTACGCTTTGGCGCCCTTTTGGGCCGATGCTAACGGAATCCTAATCCTCGGGTGCTGGACCGGCCTTCGACTTGCGCGCAGTGTTTGAGCACGGTCACCGGCGCCCATGTACTCCACCTGTCTCGTCTGCAATCAATCGCTCGGCTCCAACGAGAGCATCGAGCATTTCCCGGTCGGCCGGCGGCTCGCGTTCGACGCCGCCAAGGGACGGCTGTGGGTTGTATGCACGAGGTGCGATCAGTGGAACCTGTCGCCGCTCGAAGAGCGATGGGAGGCGATCGAGGAATGCGAGCGCGCGTATCGCGCGACATTCGTTCGCGTCTCCACCGACAACGTCGGGCTAGCGAGGATCGGTGAAGGCATCGGTCTCATTCGAATCGGTGCACCGCTGCGTCCGGAGTTCGCCGCGTGGCGTTACGGTCGTCAGCTCGCGACGCGGCGCCGCAAAGCCCGGTACGTCGCCGGCGCCGGTCTCGCCGCCGCGGCGATCTCCGGTATCGCGATGGGGCCCGCGATTGCGCCCGCGCTGGCGTTGGGCACGATCTCGATCGTCGTCATTCCCGGCGTCACCACGATCATGGGTGTCGTGCCGATGCTCGGCATGCTGGCGGCGCGGGATTACATCGAACATGATCGCGTTATCGCGCGTCTGTCGCTTGAAGGTCGCGTGCTCAAGGTGCGCGCCAAACACGCCAACGACATCGAGCTCGGACTCCGCCGCCACGAGGATGATGCGGTGGTCACGGTACCGCATGACAGCGGCTGGGTGGAGTTCCGCGGCGGCGCGGCGATTCACGCCACCGCGCGCGTCGTTTCCGGCGCGAATCGATTCGGTGCATCGGACGCCCGCGTGCAGGATGCCGTCCAACAGATCGAGGATGCCGGAGACGCTGCCGGATTCCTCGCGACGGCAGGCCGCAAGAACTCGTGGCGGAGCGGGCGCTTCGTCTCGCTGCTCAATTCGTACCGGCGCATCGGCGCGCTCAAGCTGTCGAGCACCGAGCGCCTGGCGCTCGAGATGGCCGTCCATGAAGAGGGCGAGCGCCGCGTCATGGAGGGCGAGCTCGCGGCGCTCGAGGACGCGCGGCGCGACGCCGAGCAGATCGCCGCGATCTCCGATGTCGATCTGACGCCGCCCAGGCTGTACGAGTAATGCTGAACGCAAACAACGCGGCCCGTGAGATCTACCTCACGGGCCGCGTTGTTTGCAAACTCATACAGTTCGTGTCGTTCTAAAAGCTCACGGCACGAGATCGGTGGCCTGCTGCGGCTTCTTCGCCGGGTTCTTCACGTACACGTCGAACCACGCGATCCACCGCGCCCACTGATCGAGATCCGTCTCGCGCGTCGCCGGGCCGTGATCCTCGTACGGATACATGTACAACGCGGCATTCTTTCCGAGGCCCTGCAGCGCCTGCATCATGCGCACGGAGCTGGTCAGGTCGGTGCCGTTGTTCTGATCCTCGAGCGAGTGGTACATCAGCACCGCGCCGCTCAAGCGATCGGCCGCCAGGAACGGCGACATGTCGATGTACGTGTCGCGTCCCTCCCAGATCGTGCGCCGCTCGTTCTGGAACCCGTTGGGCGTCAACGTGCGGTTGTACATGCCGTCGCCCGCGATGCCCGCCTTGAAGTACGGGGTATGCGTCATCGCATTCATCGTGCTGAACGCGCCATAGCTGTGACCGCCGATTCCCAGGCGATCCTTATCGAGATAGCCGGCCTTGTCGACGGCCTCGATCGTCAGATCGAGATCCTCGCGCAGCTCGTCGACGTAGTGGTCGTTCATGCGGCCCTGCGGGCCCACGATCGGAATGTCCACCGGCTGAATCACGACGTAGCCCTGCGTGACCCAGATCTCCGGACTGCGCGCCGCCACGTTCGGGAACGCGTTGATGTTCTTCGTGCGCTGGCGCTGGTCGTACTCCTGCTGCGTCGTGAACTCCGTCGGGTAGAACCAGATGATGCCCGGGAGGCGCGTGCCTTCGCGATAATCCTTCGGCAGCGTCACGTCGATGAAGAACTTGTACCCGTCGCGCGGACGCGTGACGAGGATGCGCTTGCGAATCGCCTGCGACACTTCCGGCGCGAAGTCGACGTTCTTCGTCAGCTTCGTCTCGGTCCCCGTCTTGAGGTCGCGCAGGTACGAGTCCGGAACCATCGTCGGCGACTGCTTGCTGACGATGACCTTGTTGTAATCGTTGTCCACCGGCGACACGACGTCTTCCTGCACGTCGCCCTTGCCCTCGAAGATGCGCGTCTTGGCGCCCGTCTCGATATCGACGCGATCGACGAAGTTGTGCGGCGCCTGGCGGGTCCAGTCGCGGAAATACTGCGTGCCCTCGAGGAAGACGCTCTTGTCGTCGCTCGAGACGCGCACGACCGTCTGACCGTTCGCGCTGCGCGTGGTCTGCAACGCACCCGGGTTGTTAAAGAATGCTGAATCGCTCTGATTGCCGCCGCGACCGCCGCCGCCGGCGAATCCACCGCGACCACGACCGCCAGCCGCGATCGTCGCGCCGCGCGCGATCTCGTAGTGCTTCGACGGATCATCGAGCTTCACGGCGTACAGATTGTTCCCTTCGTTGACGAACAACATCTTGCCGTCGGGGCTGAACAGCGCCGACGTGATGCGGCCGTTCGCCTCGAACACCTGCTTCGCGTCGCTCGCGCCGAAGGGCGGCGTCCAGAGGTAGACGCGATCCTTGCCCAACGCCGCGCCACCCTGACCGCCCTGCCCACGTCCCCCTCGGCCACCACGTGCGCCGTTGGCACCGCCGCCGTTGCCCGCCGCACGCTCGCCCTCGAGATACACGAGGCCCGCGCCCATCGGATTCCACTGGATGTCACGCTTGCCCGTGTCGGCGGCAACGCCGCCACGCCCGCCACCCGCGGCGCGCGCCGAGTCGGTGATGTTGCGCTGACCGTCATTGAGCGCGCGCTTGGCGAGCGTCGCGATCACCTTGCCGTTCGCGTCCCACAGCTGTTCGACCGTGCCGAAGTTCGAGACCGGCACCAGGAATGAGTACGGCTTGGACTGCAGCGTGACGCGGAAGTACTGGCCGTCCGGCGACGCATTCACGTCCGTGATCAACGCGGGCGCGCCGATCTTCTTGATCGCCTTCGTCTTCACGTCGATCACGGCGAGCTGGCCGTTGGTGTAGTAGTCGACGAGGTCGAAGTCCGTCTGATCCTGCAGCAAACTCTGATAATTGCGATTCACCTTCGCCGTGTCCGCGGAACTGAAGCGAATGAGCGGACCGGTCGCGACCGGCGGCTCCTTCGGCTCGGGGCCGCGATTCTCTGGAATCAACACCGTCGCGATGCCTTTGCCGTTGTCAGTCCAGTCGATCGTCGTCACGCGCGTCGCGAGCAGCGGCTTGGTCGAGACCTGCACCGACTTGCCCGTCGCGACGTCCGCGACGTAGATCTGCGTCGAAGCGTCGAATGACGCGATGTACGCGATCGACTTGCCGTCGGGCGACCAGATCGCGCCGTTCACGATCGCGCCCTTGGGCGTTTCGATCGCGCGCGAGGCACCGGTGTTCGGATCGAGCAGCGTGAGGCCGACGCTGCCGCGGGTCGTCAACGCCCGCGCGCGATTGGCCTTGAAGTCCACCTCGAACCCCGTCGACAGCCGGTAGTGCGGCTTGCCGAACAGCTCGATCGTCGACAGACCCTCGCTTTCGGCCTTCAGGAAATAGCGATGATCCGGGCTGGGATTCGTGAACGACACCGCGTTCCGCGACGCCGTCACGATGCGCGTGACGACTTCGGGCGGCTTCACATACTTGTCGTTGGCGAGGATTTCCTTTGGATTCCAACCCTGCTGAACGACGTTCTGCGCCGCGAGGGTGACGGGAAGGGCGATGGCGAGCGCGCCGGCTCCGCCGAAAAACGCGCGCCGAAGCGTGGGGGAGAAGCGGGTCATGCGAGACTCCACTTTTTTGGGGGCTGCGAGGTACGGATTGGTGGGGATTGCTTCAATCTAGGTATACGGTATTGGTGGAACCGGCGTTGGCGCGCGCGGGATCGGTCAGCCTCGCACGAATTCGGTGATGGCCAGTCGGCGCCACGACCGCACTGTACCGTAGCACCTTGCGTCATATGCATCTTGCGTGCATATTCATATGCATGAGGACCACCATGATTCTAGACGATGAGCTGGTCGCGAAGGCGTCCACGCTGACCGGGATTACCGAGAAGACGGCGCTCGTACACGACGGGCTGCGCGCCCTCATCGCGCGCGAAAGCGCGCGGCGCCTGGCGGCGCTGGGCGGGTCCGACCCGGATCTCGAGGACATCCCGCGCCGCAGAGTGGCCGCGGTGGCCGAGCCGCGCAGGTGATCGTCGCCGACACGTCGGTCTGGATCGATCATCTGCGTCGCGGCTACGAGCCGTTCGGTCGGCGCCTCGACGACGGCGTGATCGCGGTCCACGACTGCGTCGTCGGCGAGCTCGCGTGCGGGGGGCTCAAACACCGCGCGCACGTCCTCAATCTGTTGGCGGCGCTGCCGCGTGTTCCGGTCGCGTCATTCGACGAGGTGATGCACCTCATCGATCGGAGAAAGCTCATGGGCCGCGGCATCGGCTGGACCGACGCGCAGATTCTCGCCGGCTGCCTGCTCGGCCGCGCGCGACTGTGGACGCTCGATCAGCGAATGGCGCGCGTGGCCGAAGGGTTTTCGATCTCCTACCGGGCGAGCTAGCGCGTCCCGAGCATTTTCGAACGAAGGGTCGACAACCGGCGACGCACGGAGCCGTCGAGCACCGTATCACCCACGCGGACCACGACGCCGCCGAGGATCGACGGATTCACGTGGAAGTGCGGCACGACATCCTTGCCCAGCGCGCGCGAGAGCTGCTGCGTGATGACGTGGCGGTCGTTGTCGTCCGCTTCACGCGCGACCGTGACGGACGCGTGCAGGCGGCCTTCGACCTGGTCGACGAGATCGTGATACTCGTGAGCAATCACCGGGATCAGCATCTGACGCCGGTTGTTCACGAGCGCTTGCAGGAAGCGCACGAAGTTTCGCGGCAGCGAGTTGCCGTACGCTTTCTGGAAGATCTCGTTCTTCTGCTGCGCGCTCACGCGCGGCGACTCGAGGAACACGCGCAGGCGGCGATCGGACTCGATGCCGTTCGCCACGCTGTCGATCATCTCGCCCCAGCCGCGCAGGTCGTTCGCGCTCCGGGCGAGCTCGAGGAGCGCCTCGGCGTAGTTCCGGGCGATCGTGGTTTCGCGCATTACTGGGTGACCTTGAGCGAGCCGATGGACGCGAGGTAGCCTTCGACGAGCTTGCGGTTGGCGTCGGACTGGAGGTTCTGCTCGATGACTTTGCTCGCGCCCGCGAGCGCCAGCTCGACCGCTTCGCGACGCAGCTGGGCGATCGCGCGATCCTTCTCGGTTTCGATTTCGCGGCGGGCGCGCTCGAGCATGTCCTGCTGCTCCTTGCGCGTCTGCTCTAGGAGGTCCGACCGCATCTTCTCGGCGGTGGCGCGGCCTTCGCCGATGAGGCGCTGGGCGTCGTTACGCGCGGCTTCGATCGCCGCTTGATGCTCGCGCACGAGTTGCGCCGCGGCTTCGCGATCCCGCTTCGCGCCTTCGATGAGCTCCTCGAGCGCTTTCTCGCGCGCGTCGACGGCCGCGGTGATCGGGCCGAACGCAAACTTCTTGAGGATGAAGTAGAGCAGCCCGAAGATCACCAGCGTCCAGAACATCAGGTTGAACTGGATGTTGATCAGGCCGGGCTGTGGCGCGGCCTGCCCTTCCTGGGCGAAGGCGAGAGCCGGAGCGAGCAGCAGGGCGGTCGACAGTGAAAGCGTGCGCATGAGAAATCTCGAAATCATGTGGGAGACGGTGAGACGGTCCCGGGACCGCCTCACCGTGCACGAACTAGAATTTGGTCCAGATCAGCAGACAGACGACGACGGCGAACAGCGCGACGCCTTCGATGAGCGCCGACAGAATCAGCGCGCCCGTCTGGATGGTGCCCGCGATCTCGGGCTGACGCGCCATGCCTTCAGTCGCGCCCGCCCCGATGCGGCCGATGCCGAGTCCGGCGCCGATCGACGCGAGACCGGCGCCAATGCCGGCACCCTGCATCGCCCACGCACCCGTGTACTCCTTGGTGTAGGCGGCAGCGGCCTGCAAGAGAGGAAGAATCGTCATGATGGTTCTCCAAAGAATTGCAACGTGAACTTCAGTGCTCCGCGCCGATCGACCTGCAAAGGACGCCGTTCGCCAACGAGCCCCGGGGCTCAGCGAACATCACCAGGCATTCGCCTGGTTACTGGGTCCGGCTCGCCTGGAGCGACGACGAGCCGGTCTTGCAAACCATCCACTCCTCTCGGAGTGTGCCGCGTGGGGCCGGGGCCCCGCGCGCTTCACATGAGACGCATCATTGATTCGCAAAGCGAATCAATGATGCGCCGTCCGAATCTGCCCGATGAACACCGCGGCCAGCAGCGAGAAAATGAACGCCTGAATGAACGCGACGAGGATCTCGAGCAGCATGATGCCGATCGCCATGCCGATCGGCGCAATGAAGCTCGTCTTCACGCCGAACATGAACACGAGGCCGATCAGCGCGAGAATGATGACGTGGCCCGAAATCATGTTCGCGAAGAGACGCACCGTGAGCGCGAACGGCTTCGTGATCTTTCCGACGATCTCGATCGGCGTCATGATCGGCGTCATCAGCGCCTTCATGATGAACGGCATGTCGTGCGGCCAGTAGATCAGCGTGCCGATGTAGCCCTTGCCGAGCGCACGCATACCGGCGATCTCGACGACGAAGAACGTGATCATGGCCAGCGTGACCGTGACGTTGGCGTTGCCCGTCGGCGTCGATCCCCACGGCATGAGGCCGAGCAGGTTGCACCACGCGATGAAGAAAAACAGCGTCAGGCAGAACGGCACGAACTTGGCGCCGCCGTGCCCGAGGACCGGCATGTAAATCTCATTTCTCAAATAGAGGATCACGGCTTCCATGCCGGCCGCGAACCCCTTCGGCCGTCCGGATTCCGACGAATGCCGGCGATGCGACGACGCCACACTCAGCAGCAACACGAGGCTGAACACGCCGGCGACGAACAGGAAGAAGACGTGCTTCGTGATGCTGAGATCGATCTGGTGCCCGGCCACGGTGAAGCGAATGGGCGGAAACTCGCCCTCGCACGCCCACTCGCGCAGTCCGCGCACGCACGGATAATCGATCTTCTTCGAGTCCGTGATGTGCGGCATGATGATCTGCGCGGGGCCCGGCACGCTTTCAGTTTTCTGAACCTGCGCGGCGGCATCCTGCGCGTGAGCGGCCGCCGGCGCGGCCATCAGGCCCGCGGCGACGAGCAAAGCAGCAATACGGGAACGGAAGATCATGATTTGATCAACAAAGGTTCGATCAACGTCGAGAAGAAAAAGAACGTCGCGAGACTGACGAGCGCCGGGACCGCCGGCAGCTTGAGCGCAAGCACGACGATCAGCGAATAGATCACCAGAGCGAACAGCCGAATCAGCGCGCCGCTGCCCAGGCGCGCCATCAGGTTTCCTCGGCCGGCGATGCCGCTCAGGCCAAAGGCGGCGAACTGCACGGCAACCGCGATCAGCCCGCTGAGCCAGATCGCGGCCGCGTCGCCGGGACTGCGGAACGCGAGCGACAGCAATGCTCCGACCACGAGCACCACTCCGATCGTCATTGCCGTTTGTCTCGCCAACACCCGCTGTGTCACGTGGCCATGCTCCGCTGATTGCACCTATCGATTCTCTTGACGGGCCGCGCGTGCTGCGTTGCGCGCCTCCGCGTCGCGGCGTTGTGCCGCGGTGATTTTGCGATACATCGAGTGAAAGCCGCCGCCGGCGCCGACCAACACACCGACGAGGAGAAGCCACGGTGAGGAGCCGAGCCGCCGGTCGAGCCAGGCGCCGAGTGCGGCGAAGAGGAGGATGGCCAGCGCGAACTGGAGCCCCAACCCCGCGAACTCGGCGCCGCCGAGTCCTTGAGCTGGTCCGGGCGCTCGAGGTCCTGCTCCGCCGAGGCGTTTTCCGTCCGGCATTTCATCCTCCGCTGGGGGAGAATTTAGGCGCTTGTGAAATTTTTCGCAAAGTCCTTGTGAAAAATTTCTCAAAGGTTTGGCGGGTGGGAAGAACGGCCCAGAACCGAAGACACGCCGAAGAAACCGGCTAGTGATCTAAGTCTCAGACGTGCCGATACTTTGGCTGTTACCCTTCACGTTGACTATTCGTCTCGGGGTTGATAAGTTGGCGTTTGCATGATTTGTGAGCGGCGCCGCGCTCACCATCGTGCCGCCCCGACCCGCCGAAATCGGGAAATGAACACACGACTCATCATCTCGCTGCTCTGTGCTGGTGCGCTCGCTTTCGCGTGCGGCCCGCGCTCGCACTCCGAAGCCCCTACGAGCCTCGCGAGTGCCCTCCCGCTCCATGTCGGGCCCGCTTCTCACGCCGCCGCGCAGACGGCCGCCGCTCCCGACGTTGCCGAGCGACCACACGGCAAGAAGGACAAGTCGAAGCTTCCACCTCCCAAAATCGATTCGCGCTTCAACATCGCCGTCTCGCACAATGTCGTGAAGCTCGCGCTGGATGTCCGCAACACGGGCGGCCGCCACGCTGAAATCGATTTCCCGAACGGTCAAGCGTACGACTTCGTCGTCGTTGATTCCGTCGGTCGCGAAGTCTGGCGCTGGTCGGCGCGGCGCATGTTCACGCAGGGCGTGCGCAACAAGCAGCTTGGCGCGGGCGAGAGCACGGAGTACTCGGAGACGTGGGGTGCGGCGAAGCCCGGCAAGTACACGGCGATCGCCACGTTGCGGAGCAGCAACTTCCCCGTCGAGCAGCGCGTCGACTTCGTGATGCAGTAAGTCGGTAACTCGATAATCGATTCGACGGCCGCTCAATGAGCGGCCGTTTTGTTTTGTGCGTCGTGCGTGTTTTACGCTGCGCAGACAGGTGAGACGCCCCCGCGGTCTTACGTCCATGTCGCTCGCCGCGTTAGGTTCCGGTTTCCAAGTGCACGGAACCATCGCAGGAACGCGGCGGAGGACGAGAGTGGCAACACGACAGCAGCCGGCCGATGATTCACAGGACGTCGAGCTTCTCGATCAGCTGGCGCGTGCGCGCACGGCGTTGATCGACCAGATCGGGCGGCGGATCGTCGGGCAGCACGACATCGTGGACAATCTCGTCGCGGCGCTGCTCGCCGGCGGCCACGTGCTGCTGGTCGGCGTGCCGGGGCTTGCCAAGACGCTGCTCGTGCAAACGGTGGCGCAGGCGCTCGATCTCAAATTCTCGCGCGTGCAGTTCACGCCGGACCTGATGCCGAGCGACATCACGGGCACCGAGCTGCTGGAAGAGGATCACACGACGGGCCGGCGCTTTTTCAAGTTTGCGAAAGGTCCGATCTTCGCCAACGTCGTGCTCGCCGACGAGATCAACCGCGCGCCGCCGAAGACGCAGGCGGCGCTGCTGCAGGCGATGCAGGAGCACGCCGTGACGGCGGCGGGGCAGACGCATCGCCTGCCCGAACCGTTCTTCGTGCTCGCGACGCAGAATCCGATCGAGCAGGAGGGCACGTATCCGCTGCCCGAAGCGCAGCTCGATCGCTTCATGATGCAGCTCACCGTCGGCTACCCGACGCGCGACGAGGAGGAGCGCATCGTCACGGCGACGACGGGCGATCGCGAGGTGGACATCGCGCCGATGCTCGATGCGACGCAGCTGCTCGCGCTGCAGCATCTCGTGCGGCGCCTCCCTGCTCCGCCGAGTGTGGTGAGCTACGCCGTGAAACTGGCGCGCTCAACGCGGCCGGGCGCGGAAGAAGCGACGCCGCTCGTGAAGAAGTACGTGAGTTGGGGTGCGGGGCCGCGGGCGTCGCAGTATCTCATTCTGGGCGCCAAGGCGAGGGCGGCGATGGATGGGCGGGCGGTGCCCGATTTAGAGGATGTGAATGCGATGGCGGTGCCGGTGTTGAGTCATCGGGTCGTGGTCAACTTCCAGGCGGAGGCGGAAGGGATGTCGCCGGAGCGGTTGGTGACGGTGCCTGGGCGGCCGTAGACCGGTCACGATTGGAGCCATGATTGAGGGGCGCGCATGACAGATCCGACGGGCAGGCGGGTTCGTACTCAGTGGAGAGATTTATCGGCGACGGAAAAGTGGGTCGCCATGGGGACGATCGTGGTTGTGGTGGCGGTGATCGTGTTCGTGATCATTCCGGTGCTGAAGCGGATCTTTGAGATGGGACAGGGAGCCGTGAGGTAGGAGGCCGCGAGCCGCGCCACCCATGGGGTCCACAGGGATTCTGGAGAGTCGGCGCCATCACGATTCATTGAAGCGCGGCCTGATCGCTCACGTCGTTAGCGCGACGTGAGCGATTTTGTTAGAGGGCTTTAATGGGCGCCGGCCCCGCCTCTGGCGCAGACGCGGTCGCGGTGACATCATCGCTCCGCGCGCCGAGTGCCTGGTCGGTGCAACGCTCGCCGAATGACTCGCGCGGAATACCAGACCCTACGCATGACGCGCACATGACGCCCCGGGCCAAGGTTGGTCGGGCGCGAACGACCGAGGCCGGCCTTTGGGGGGGGTACACGCGACAATGCTCTACTTGCGGACACTGGGAACAGCGCGAATCGAAGCGAGGGCGACACAATTCACGCCGACCTCTCTGCGCACGTTCGCGCTGCTGTTGTACTTGTCGGCTGAGCGGGGCCGGCGCGTATCGAAGGCGGCGTTGCACGACTTGATTTTCCCCGATCAGACGGAGCGCAATGCGCGGCATTCGTTGCGGGAGATCGTGTATCGGTGCCGGCAGGCGGGCATTCCGATCGGGTCGGATGCGAGCGGGATCGAGTTGGCGGCGGAAGCGGTGCGGAGCGATTACAGCGAAGTGATCGAGCGGGACCGGCCGGACGCGGCGCAAGTAGAGGCCGTGGCCGGCGGGTTTCTGCCCGGGTATGCGCCGGGGCATTCGGAGGCGTATGCGGAGTGGTATGAGGGGTATCGAGCGAAGGTGGTATTCGAAGTCTGTAAAGCGTTGTTGAGGGAGGTGCAGCGCACGAAGCGGGCGGGCGAGTGGCAAAAGACGGAGGCGGCGGCGAGGGCGTGTTTGGTGTTGGATCCGTTGAATGAAGAGGCGACGTTGGTGTTGGCGGAGATGTTGGCGATTGGTGGGGCGAAGGCTCAGGCCGTCGAACTGCTCGATGCCTATGCAGAGGAGGTCGGCGGCGGCGCTTCGGCACTCTCTCTTCCCGCGACTGTACTAAGTCGGCGCATTCGCGAGCGCGCTCAACATGAATACTGTCGCCCACCGCTAACTCCGTTCGTGGCGCGAACGGAGGAGATTCTCAAGCTCAGTCAGTGTGGGGAGCGCGCGCGCGACGGCGCAATACAATGCGTCGTGATCACCGGTGAGCCGGGGATTGGGAAGTCTCGACTTGCCCAGGAGTTTGAAGCGATTACCCGGCTGGGTGAATGGCGCACAGCCAAAGTGTCGGCGCGCGCTCACGATCGAATCCGGCCGATGTCGTTTTTCGCTGAACTTGTGCCTCAGCTGATCTCACTCCCTGGCGCATTGGGCGCATCACCGAGCGCGTTGAAGGCCGTCCGCAAACTGACCGAGTTCGATGTGGACAGCTCCGGTGAGTTGGTAGCAGAGGCGGAGTCAGAGCGCCGATCAGCCGCGATCACGAACGCAGTCGCAGACATTCTCGACGCCGTAGCAGATGAGCATCCCATCATAATTGTGGGTGAGGACCTGCATTGGACCGATGGCCGATCATTCAGCGTTCTGGTCGACCTCTTGGCGAATGCAAGACGTCGTCTACTCGTTGTTGTCACGTCTCGCGACGCTGCCGACTTTGGCCGCTTTGGGCAGCTATCATCCAGCGCGACACATATTGCGCTTGAACGGCTGAGCCCAAAGGAGGTTTACACATTCATTCGCGGATGCTCCTCCGAGCGAACGGTCGACGACAGTCTCGCATCGTGGATGGAAAAGACGTCTGACGGCAACCCGTTCGTGCTACAGTCGTTGGTCAGCCACTTCAGTTCGACCGGCGAACGGTTCGTTGTTCCGAGTTCTACTCAGGATCTAATTGAGCAACGGCTACAGCCGATACGCGGCGTGGCGCGTCGCTTCCTCGAGTGTTGCGTGTTCCTCGGGCGTTTCGCGACGCTCGATCGGCTATTGCGGCTTCTTGAATTGCCGCTATCCGATGTCTTACAGGCCCTCACCGAGCTCGAGGAACGGCGCATTCTTCGTGAGGATGCCGGCATTGTCGGGCCTTCGCACTGGCTGTTGGCGGAGACGGTGTTACGGACAGCTACCCCTGTCGCAAGGAAAGCCGCACACTTTGGGATAGCGCAAATGTTGGAGAACGAACTGCACACGACGCCGGACGCCACAACCTTGTGGGCTTGCGCGGACCACTGGCAGAGCGCCGGCGAGGACGTTCGAGCCGCTCGCACATTCGAAGCCTGCGCTCGGCATTCAATTGCCATCGGTCGACCTCGCGAAGCCGCTGAACTACTTCTCAAAGCCGCGTCGATCAGCAGTGGGCCACAGCGTAGCAGTCTCGCATCGCGAGGGGTAACGATCGCGCACGAGGCGTCTGAGCGAGACGTGGTTGTGAATGGTCTGACGTTGATGGACAACGGCGCTCTCGACAACGTCGGGTCGCAGCATGATGACGTCGAGATGGCGCAGCTGATGACGGCAGGCTTCCGGCTCCATCCTGACCATCGAGTTAAGACGCGACTTTGGCGCTGCCTGTCCGCTAACAACGCAACTGTTGCCCATCGTTTGGAAGCTGGGTTTGGGTTGCTCGTCCTGGCGGACTATTATCGGAACAGCAGCCTTGCACAAAAGGCTTTCGATGCTGTGCATCCGTTGCTGTTGATTGATTCCGGCGATTCTGAACGTCTCGCGCTGTGTTGTTGTTTGCTCTTTCATAGCACGTTCGGAGACCACGTGAGGGCGCTGTCGGCGGCCGATGGTCTGTCCGCGCTAGCCTCACACACGGAATCGCCTGACGCTCCGCAACTCAGATTCATAGCCGCGGGCGGATTCTGGCGCATTGGCCATGCAAGGCGTGCTGTCTCCGAGCTCGAAGCCGGATACGCTAGCGCCGAGCGCGCTGGTCTGATCCGAACCCAGTTTCGTTTGGCAATAAGCCTGTCTTGGTTCAATTTCGATCTTGAACGAGTGAGCGATGGCCACTCGTGGTTAACGCGCGCGGACGATCTAGTGCGAGGAAACGCGTCGGTCCCGGTAGGAATCGATTACCTCATTAATCGGGCCGAGCTCGCGCTGCTACTGGACGAGTACACCCGCCTTGAGGCGCTACTGCGGGCGGTTTCGGCGCAGGGCTTCGCGCCCAATATTCGTACGCGTGTATGGGAGTCGGCGATGAACGTCGCACTCCGAACACATCGCGGCGAGAACATTGCCGCAGAAGATGTCGCCTACCTCACGGCAAATCAGATTCCGAACTTTGAGTTCGGCGATTGTGCAGACAGCGCAACAAGTGTGGCGGCGATGGTCGTGAGGAAACAGGAAGGCAACCCTGCGGCCGCGCGCATAATTCACCGGTACCTGGCCAAATATCGCCGCCCATCGACTCCCATTTCAGCGCTCTTGAGGCGCGAAATGAATCGTGCCGGATTCGCCTATCCGCTAGTGCAGCAGGAGCATTATTCCGATTAACACGGGAGCCGTCACGCTCACGGCTACGCTCCGCGAACACCCGCCGGGTTGGCTCGTCGGCCGGATGACACTACGGCTAGCGACGCGCGCCTTGGAACGCTCACGGGTGCGCTTGGCGCAAATAGCGTCGACCACAGTGGGCTTGATAGCAACCGGTCCGTGATCATCGGATCGAACTGCGAACCTCGGCACTTGACTAATTCGGCACGAACGTCGTGCTCGGTCATGGGCGCACGATAGGGTCGTTGGCTGGTCATCGCGTCGATGGTGTCCGCGAAGCGAATGATCCTCGCCGCGAGTGGAATTAGCTCGCCGGCCACGCCATCGGGATAACCTGTTCCATCCCAGTTTTCGTGATGATGACGAACAGCCGGCACCATGTCTCGCAATCGCGACATGGTCGCGACGAGATTCGCGCCATCGACGGGATGGTCTTGGATAATGGCCCACTCCGCTTGCGTCAGCTTGTCTTCCTTCGCGAGTACCGGGGCATATTTCTCGTAGATCTTTCCAACGTCATGCAGCAAAGCAGCCCGACCGATTTGTTCAACTTGGCGGTCCCGAAGTCCGATTGCCCGCCCAATTATCATCGAGTAATGCTGCACGCGTCGCGAATGACCTGATGTGTATGGGTCTCGCGCTTCGAGAGACTTCACCATCAGCTCGAGCAATTCTTCGTTTGTATGTTCTAGCTCAAGATTAACTCGATACACCTGGCGAAGACCCAAAATCGGCACCCACATGGCCGCGGCGGCGAATGAACCGAATGCAGCGTAGACCCAGGCGAACACGAAAATCAACGGACTCGTGATTAGGTCGAAGACAACTGTCGCGCGCACCACCTCGATCCACGTTGATAGAACCTTCCGACCAGACGACAGTGCGATCGCGGTCACGATCGTCAAGTTGTTGACGAAAAGCGCGGCGACGAATGCGGTAAGGGCCGGAGTACCGAATTCTCGCGCAATTAATGCAAGCGATGAATGGGCTGGCGTCGCGGCCAGAGGTTTTCCGCCGAGGCCGAGATACACCAAAATCACGACTGACTGCATCATCGCATGCGACGCGATATTCAGCGTTCGCTTGATCCCTTCGCGTTGCGAGCCAGCCTCAAGCGTAGCACGAATGAGCGTTACGGTCGCTATGCTCAGCCAATTCGGCACCAAGATCGCGGCGGCGAAATACGGGATATACCCAATTGACCCAATAGCTCGGCGCGGAGCGGAATACGCGAGCAACTCGCCCGCGATAGCGAGAACACAAAGAATCACGGCATCGACTGCCTGCGATGTGGTGGCAGTCGAGGCGGTCCGAACGACAACCCCGCTCAGCAAGAGCGCGATTGCCACGACGGATCCGACGTATACCTTGACCTGTGTTCTCATCTGAAAATAGACCCCCTTCACTCGCTCAGCCCCAAATAAGAATACCAGTCCACCAGCGTGTCGTGGTCATCTCGCGTCACCCCCTTGGTACATCAGTCACACGTCGCCGTGTGCTCCAAAGTGAGCTCCGCTCAACTACTCGGACCGAAGTGTCCTCCGCTCGTCTTCGCTTCAGCGAGGGAGGGGGTCGTTTTTTAAGTTTTCTAAGTAATAAATTCGAATAGGTGGGAACTACACCTGCATCACCGTCATCGCGCCGCGGCACGTCCTCGCGCCAGCCAGCGATCACCAACCTGTTCGTGCGTCGAACCGGCGCACACTCAGCCGGCCACCGCACCGCAAGCGTCATCGCTCGCCCGCATCATTTCGATGCACCCACAACCCTACTAAACAACCGAACAGGCCGGCCCGCTAGGGTCCGACCCGTCACCTTTGCGCATCAATTCAATCAAACACAGCCTACCCGACGAGACGCCTCACACCCGATCCAACCACCGATTCGTCGCATCCAACACCGCCAACACACTCGCCGTCTCCGGACTCTCGCGAACCTCCGCGCTCCCCGTCATCAGCGACGTGTCCCGGCCCACCCGCGTCGTCACGCCGACAAACACGAACTCCTTGTCGAACGCATCGATCGTCCGGCAGCCCTCCAACCCCAACACCCGATCGTCACTCTCCGCCTGCTTGATCGCAGCCAGCGCCGCGCGCGCCGCCAGCTCGATGCGTAAACGTTCGTTTTCGAGCCCCTCGGCCTCGCCGATAAACGACTGATCTCCCTTCCTCAGCGTAACACGACACGCCACACCTTTACTCCGCGAACGACGAACCTCCACATCCTCGAAGTAAATGCGGCGGCGCTGCGCGTTCGTCGGCGCAGATGGGGCCGTCACGGACGACATCGATGACAGCGTCGAGCTGCTTTCGAGCTTCACCGGGCTACTCGATGAGCCCGACGAGCCTGATGAGCCTGATTTCGTCCCACCCGTCGCCGAGCCGGCGGCTGTCGCTCCCATCGCAGGGTTCGACGCGGACGGCGCGGAGGACGCACTCGACGACGCACTCGACGACGCACTCGCGGTCGGCAGCTGTAACGACGGCTGACTCGCGCGACCCGGACGGTTCGCATCATCACTCATCGCCACACTGATCTTCTTGTGGCTCACCCGCATGCCCAAATGCGCGATCAAAGCGCTCTCGACATTGCGGACGGTCTGCTTCGGCGTCACATCCGTCGTCGTCAGGATGTGAATCTCTTCGACCGAGCCATTCGCGCCGGCGACAATCCGCGCGGAAATGACCCCAGGCAGCGTCGCGAGTAAATCCTCGGCGCGCTGGATAGGAAGAACGCTTCCCGCGATCAAACTCGAATCGACGGGCGCGGAATTATTGGCTGGCAATGACAACGAAGGGCTCCAGCGGGAAGGCAGGAGAGTGTCCGCGGGATTGACGACAGCAAACGATTGTCGTCACGGTCGGCGTCGACCGGCTGGGAGCTTTTTGAGGGCTCGGGCAATATGGCCGGCGCGCAAGATTAAATCAAACTAATCAAGCTGATACTCCTCCTCGGGCATCCGGTATTCCTTGATCTTGCGATACAACGTTCGCTCACCAATCCCAAGCATCTCCGCGGCGCGACGGCGGTTGCCGCGCGTCTCCTTGAGCGCCGCCTCGATCGCCGCGCGCTCGATGTCCGCCATCGTCGTACCCGGCGTAATCGTGACGACGTTCGGCGGCGGCGCCTGATCGAGCGGATGAATCGCGCCGATGGTCGGACCGTTCCCGCCCGAGCTCGAACCATTCCCGGCGCCGACGGCGTGCCCCTCCGGAGCCGACGTCACTCGCGCCTCGCCGATCCATCCATCGCGCAACGGGCCGCGATCGTCATCCATGCGACGCCGCAACTCCTCCACCTGGAGCTTGAGCTCGAGCAAGCTCCGCAAGATGAACTCGAGCTCGCGACCCGCCGCACCTTCCTGCCCGCGCACGACCGGACCCACATGCACCGGCAGCAGCCGAGCGGTCCCGCCTTCCCGGATGTGTCGCGGAAGATCGCCGGGCTGAATCTCGTGATCGGGAGCGAGCACGACCATGCTCTCGATGAGATTGCGCAGCTCCCGCACATTGCCCGGCCACGGATAGCCGGCGAGCAGTTGCATCGCCTCCGCCGAAATTCCGCGGAACGCTCGATCGTGCTGCGTCGAATAATCCTGAATGAACCGTCGCACGAGAATCGGAATGTCCTCGGGGCGCTCGCGCAGCGGCGGCAGATAAATGCGAAGCACGTTCAACCGATAAAACAAATCCGCGCGGAAGCGGCCATCCTCCACGAGCTCGCGAAGCGGCTGATTCGTCGCCGCGATCACCCGCACATCCACGCGAATCGGCTGCGTGCCGCCGACGCGCATGAACTCGCGCTCCTCGAGCACGCGAAGGAGCTTCACCTGGGTCGCGCTCGGAATCTCGCCGATCTCGTCGAGAAACAACGTTCCGCTGTCCGCCAGCTCGAAGCGCCCCAATCGACGCTCCGCGGCGCCGGTGAACGCACCCTTCTCGTGACCGAACAACTCGCTCTCGAGCAAGGTCTCGGGCAGTGCGCCGACATTCACCGCGATGAACGGCTTGTTGCGGCGATTGCTCAGCACGCGAATCGCGCGCGCGACGAGCTCCTTGCCGGTACCGCTCTCGCCCTCGATCAACACGGTGCTCGAGACCGGCGCCATCTGCTCGACCTGCACCATGACTTCGCGCATGCGGTCGCTCTCGCCGATCAAGCCGGTGAGCTGCTGCAGCCGCCGGCGCTCGAGAATGCGCCGAAGCGCGCCAACGACTTCTTCAGGGTTCACCGGCTTCGCGAACAGATCGACGAAGCCGAGTGCGCGGAGCCGCTCGAGCTGCACGGGGTCGGCGACGTCGGCCAAACCAACCGCCGCCGCGCCATTCCACAATTGCTCGCGGAGGATCGCGAGCGTCGCGGGATCGCTCAGCTCACCGCTGAAGACGATGATGTCCGGCTTCTCGCGCCTGAGCGCCGCGCGAATGTCGTCGAGCGGCGACACGAGCGCGGTATCGACGCCCTCGCGCTCGAGCAGCGCGTTGACGCGAACGGCGGGTTCGACGTCCTGCAACGTGAGCAAAACTTTCATTGGCGGGGCGTCTGAACAGCGGGCGTACAGGCGTATGGGCGCATGGGCGTATGGGCGGCGTTAATGATCGAAACGCTCCGCGCGTAGCACGGCCACGGCGTGATCGATGATCGGCTCCAAGGCCGCGAGGCCGTCTTTCACACCCCCTGGCGAACCCGGCAGATTGATTATTAGAGTTTTCTTACGCGTGCCAGCGACGCCGCGCGACAGCGCGGCGCGCGGAAACGTCGTCAATGACAAAACTCTAATACGCTCCGCGATGCCCTCGGCCTCGCGCTCGAGCACGGCGCGCGTCGCCTCGGGCGTGGTGTCGCGCGGACCGAGTCCGGTGCCGCCGGTCGTGATGACGAGATCCGCGACATCCGCATCGCACCACTGCGTAAGTGCAGAGACGATCGGCACGGTGTCATCAGGCACGAGCGATCGCGCCGCCACGGCATACGTGCGCGCAGCCGCCCATTCAGCGACGGCGTCGCCAGAGGTGTCCGCGCGCTCGCCGCGCGCACCGGCGTCAGAGACGGTCAGTATCGCGATGCGCATTTCGCCCTATCGCCCCGTCGCCCCGACGCCCCTCACAGATGCGACGCCTCCTTATAGAACGGCGGTTTCACCACCGTCGCCGGCACCCGCTTGCCGCGAATCTCCACCTCGAAGGTGTTCCCTTCCTTCGCGAGCTCCGCCGGCAAATACGCCGTGCCGATCGGAATGCCCAATGTCGGACTCATCGTGCCGCTGCACACCACGCCGCTCGCCGCACCATTCGCAAACACGGGATATCCATGCCGCGCAATGCTGCGGTCGCCGAGGGTGAATCCGACGAGCTTCTTCTTGATGCCGTTGGCCTTCTGCTCGTTGAGCACGGAGCTGCCCACGAACTCGCCCTTCTTGAGCTTCACGAGCCACGCGAGATTCGCCTCGAGCGGCGTCACCGTGTCGTCGATGTCGTTTCCATACAGCGCCATCCCCATCTCCAAGCGCAACGTGTCGCGCGCGCCGAGGCCGGCGGGAGTGACGTCGCCGGCGGCCATCAGCGCGTCCCACAGCTTCGATGAATACCGCACGTCGTGATAGAGCTCGAATCCGTCTTCGCCGGTGTAGCCCGTGCGAGAGATGATCATCGGCATGCCGGCCACTTCGCCTTCCGTGAAGTGATAGTAGCCGATCGCTGAAAGGTCCGTTTTGGTCAGCGTCTGTAGAATGGATGCCGCACGCGGACCCTGGAGCGCGAGCAAGCCCATGTCGTCGCTCACGTTTTCGATCGTCACGCCGAAGCGCGCCGCGTGACGCGAGATGTGCGCGAGATCCTTCTCGAGATTCGAGGCGTTCACGACCATCATGAGCTTGTCGGCGAAGCGATAGACGAGGCAGTCGTCCTCGAATGTGCCGCGGTCGTTGAGAATGCCCGAGTAGTGCACCTGGCCAATCACCAGCGCGGCGACGTCGTTCGTCGTCACGTAGTTCACGAAATCGACGGCGCGATCGCCTCGAATGATGAACTCGCCCATGTGCGAGACGTCGAACACGCCACACCGCTCGCGCACCGCCTTGTGCTCGGCCATCAATCCGTCGGCGTATTGAACGGGCATCTCCCATCCGGCGAACGGGACGATCTTCGCGCCAAGGGCGACGTGCTTGTCGTAGAACGGCGTGCGCTTGAGAGCGGCGGCGCCTGTGGTAGGGACGGTGGTTGTCATGTCAGGAATATGCCAAAGCGACAGATCGAGGGGTAGATCGGTGACGCGTCAATGACATCGCCCGGACCCATCCGGCGGTGTCGCGTGCGGGTAGAGGTGCTGCTTGAAGGTACACGGGCACAGAACGTTGCGACTTCGCCGCCCGTCCAGGGGCCGCTGCGCGCGTTCGTGCCGTCGTTCAACATCTCTCATAACCACGCCCAGTGGTCACCGCGATCAGCGACACGGCTCCAGCTCTACGCGCGGCCGTTCCTTGCGTCGGGGGCGTATCGCGGTCCGGCGAGCGCCGCGTTCGGCGATCTCGAGCTTGGACGCGACCGATCGGCACTGCTCGCGGCGCGGCCGGACAACATCGTCCTCGTGACAGCGAGTTGGTGGGTGAACCGCTGAGCGAGTTGTAAAGCGAGTTGCGCGGGTTCGTGTGGAAAGCGAGGTTCAGATCCTACCCTTTCCTACACACTCATGAAAAACCGCATTGCAGCCCTGGCGACGACGGCGATGGTCGTCGCGGGCTGTACCACCCAGAAAGCCGCGACGGCGCCGCAGCCCGTCGCGCCGTCGCCGAGTGCCGGCCGTGGACCAGCTCCCGGAGCTCCAGTACCAGGCGGCACCGGCCAAGGACAGGACACCGCGGGGCGCGGCGGGCTCGCGCTCGGCGGCATTCCCGGGGCGCCGGCACAGCCGCGCCCTTATAACCGCGTCATTACACCCGGGTCGATGACGAAGCGCGGCCTGTTCGTGGTGCATCGCGTCGGCGACCGATTGTACTTCGAGATTCCGTCGAAGGAGTTGAACACGGACGAGCTGGTGGAAGGCCGCCTCGCGCGTGCGGCCGCCGGGAATCAGACGCCGGGGCCAGGCTCACCGGGCTTCGGCGAGTATGCCGGCGACCAGTTCGCGTCGCGGACGCTGCGCTGGGAGCGCAACGGCAATCGCGTCATCCTGCGGTCGCCGTCGTTCGCGATCACGGCGGACACCGGAACCTCGGTCTATCGTTCGGTAGAAAATTCTAATTATGGACCTATCATCGCCGTGTTCAACGTCGATGCGTACGGTCCGGACAGCGCCGCGGTCATCGACGTGACGCGGTTGTTCACGACGAACATTCCGGAGTTTGCGGCCATTCGCAATCCGGCGCCGAACGGCATCGATCCAACGCGGTCGTACGTCGAGCGCTTTGCCGCGTTCCCGGACAACGTCGAGGTCGAAGCGACGCAGACCGGAACGCCCGCCGGCGGCCCGGCGATTCCCGGCTTACCGATCACGCCTGGAGCGCAGCGGTCGCCGCAGAGCGTCGTCGCGCACTGGAGCATCGTGCGGCTGCCCGAACATCCGATGCGGCCCCGCTACGCGGACGAGCGCATCGGCTTCTTCAGCGTCGGCACCGTCGACTTCAGCACGAACGAGCAGGTGGCGAAACGCAAACGCTACATCGAACGCTGGCGTCTCGAGTGCTCGGATCGCAAGGACGGCAATCTCTGCTATCCGAAGCAGCCGATCGTGTACTATGTCGATCCGGACACGCCGGAGCAGTGGAAGCCATGGATTCGAAAGGCGATCCTCGACTGGCAGCCGGCCTTCGAGGCGGCCGGCTTCAAGGACGGCATCATTCCCGGCGAAGCGCCGAAGAACGATCCCGATTGGTCACCGGAGGACATTCGCCACACGATGGTCCGCTGGCTGCCGTCGACCGTCGAGAACTCCGTCGGTCCGAGCGTGCAGGACCCGCGCACGGGTGAGACGCTCAACGGCTCGTCGATGATCTTTCACAACCTGATCGAGCTCATGGAGTATTGGTACTTCACGCAGGCCTCGCCGCTCGACGTGCGCGCACGCACGATTCCCTTCCCTGATTCGTTGATGGGAAAGCTCGTGGAGTTTGGCGTCGCGCACGAGATCGGCCACACGCTTGGCCTGCAGCACGATCAGATCGGCAGCTCGCTCTATCCGATCGATTCGCTGCGCAGTCCGTCGTGGACGCATCGCATGGGGCACAGTCCGAGCATCATGGACTACTCGCGCATGAACTACGTGGCGCAGCCCGGCGACAACGTCGACTTGAACGACATCCTGCCGCGCGTCGGTCCGTGGGATAAATACTCGATCATGTGGGGCTACAAGCCCATTCCGCAGGCGCGCACGCCGGATGAAGAGCGTCCCACGCTCGAGTCATGGATTCGCCAGCAGGATACGATTCCGTGGCTCCGCTTTGCGGGCTTCAATCCGTTCGGCCAGTACGGCACGCTGAACGAGGCCGTCGGCGATGCGGATCCCGTGAAGGCAACGGGCCTTGGCTTCAGGAACATCGCGCGCGTCATGAATTACGTGCTGCCCGCGGGCACGCGGACCGATGAAGACAACTCGCTGCTCGAGGCGCTGTACGATCGCACCGTCGGCCAGTGGGCGACCGAAGCGGGCCACGTGGCGACGATGATCGGCGGCGGTACGGAAACGTTCAAGTCCGGATCGCAGCCCGGGCCGGTATACGTGGCGTTGTCCAAGGAGCGGCAGCGCGCCGCGATGCACTTCCTGAATGACAGTGTGTTCACCACGCCGACCTACTTGATTCGCCCGGACATCGCCTCGCGCATCGAAGCGAACGGCATGCTGACACGTATCGGGAACGCGCAGAATCGCGTGCTCCAGTCCGTGCTCCAGGATCAGCGGCTCAATCAGTTGATCGAGGAGAGCGCGACGGCGAAAAACCCGCGTGACGTGTACACGCTCGCGGAAATGCTCGACGAGCTCCAGCATGGCATCTGGTCGGAGATCTACACGGGGGCGCCGAAGGTCGACGCCTACCGCCGGTTGTTGCAAAACAACTATCTCACGCAGATGAACAACAAGCTGAACGCTCAGCTCAACCCGGCGCTGGCCGCGCAGGCGGCGGCGTTCGGCATTCCGGTCGTGACGCTGTCGGAAGATGCGCGGTCGGAGATTCGCGGCGAGCTGGTGTCGCTGCGCGAGCAGGTGCGCGCGGCCGAAGGCAAGGCGGCCGATCGCGAGACGCGGCTGCATCTGCTCGGCGTCGACCATCGGATTGGAGAGATTCTCGATCCGAAGAAATAACACCTGACAGGTTGTCATCCCGAGCGAAGCGAGGGATCTAGCATCACGGCTCGAGGGCGGTCCACTATACCGTTCTACCGTGACGTTAGATCCCTCGATCGCTTCGCTCTCTCGGGATGACGGTCAGCCTTCCATCGCGCGCTTCAGTTCTTCCTTCCGCAATTCGCGCAGGTCGGCGACTTTGGGCGGTTCTCCCGTCACCATCGCCTTCATGACCTGGAACAGGACGATCGGCATCGGACGGTTGTTCTTCGAGTAGGTGACGCTGTCCGCTTCGACGAGCACGAGCGCGATACGCGGATCATGCGGGCCGCCGTCGCGCTTGCCGTCGCCCATGTCGCCGAGCCACGCTTTCCAGTCCGGCTTGTAGAGGGAGTCGATCAAGTCGCGGTCCTTCGAGAGAATCGCGCGCCCGCTCACGCTCACCCATTCGCGCGTTCGATCGCGATAGTACGCGACGTTGACGTGCGGGTCCTTGGCGATCTCCTCGAACTTCTCGGACTCGGCGTTCGTCATGAACCACAGATCCGAGCCGGCGGTGCGCCGCTGCGTTTGCATCGCGCGCGAGACGAGCTGTCCGTCGTCGCGCCGCGTGGTGATCATCGCGGTCTCGATTCCGTCGATGAGCTCGTAGAGGTCGTCGAGCTTCTTCTCGAGCGGGACGTCGTTGTCGCGGTTCATGGGCGTATGGGCGTGTGGGCGAATAGGCGTATGGACGAAAGAGCGCATCGGCGTCAGCGGGTCATACGCTCAGGCGCCCGTGCCCCCATACGCCCGCTTCAGCGCAGTTTCAATGCCGCGACCGCCTCGGCGACTTCGACGGCGTGATTCTCGGGCTCGACATTCTCGAATACCTTCGCGACGCGACCCTCGCGGTCGATGACGAACGTCGTACGCGCGACGCCCCAGTACTTTCTGCCCCAGAATAATTTCTCGACCCACACACCGTAGCGTTCGGCGACCGCATGCTGATCGTCGGCGAGTAGCGTGTACGTGAGGTCGTACTTCTTCTTGAAGTTTCGGTGTTTGCGCCAGGTGTCGGGGCTGATGCCCAGCACCACCGCGTCGAGTCCCTCGAACCGAGGGAGGGTGTCCCGAAAGGAACACGCCTCGAGCGTTCAGCCGGGCGTGTCGTCCTTCGGGTAGAAGAACAATACGACGGGCCGGCCGCGAAAGCTCGAGAGCGACACCGGCTGGTTCTGGTCGTCGTGCAACTCGAAATGAGGAGCCGGATCGCCGGCCTTCACGCCTGTCACACGTGCCACGATTCCTCCGTCAGAGCTGTTCGCCGCCCATCAACGCCGCCATCACCGCCTTCTGTGCGTGCAGCCGATTCTCGGCTTCATCCCAGACGCGGCTTTGCGATCCGTCGATCACGTCGGCGGACACTTCTTCGCCGCGGTGCGCCGGGAGGCAGTGCAGGAAGATGGCGTTCTTGTCGGCTTCCTTCATCAACTTTGGACTCACGGTGAAGCCCGCGAACGCGCGTTCGCGCTCCTTCTGCTCCTGCTCCTGGCCCATCGACGCCCAGACGTCCGTGTTGATGACCTGCGCGCCGTGCGCCGCTTCCATTGGATCGCGCACCACGCGGACCTTTGCGACCTTCTGCGCGCGCTCGAGCAGGTGATCCGCCGGCTCGTAACCTTGCGGGCACGCGATGTCGAGATCGAATCCGAAGCGATACGCCGCGTTGATCCACGAGTTCGCCATGTTGTTGCCGTCACCGATCCATGCGTACTTCTTGTCGCTGATCCCACCCAAATGCTGGCGCACGGTGAGAAGATCGGCGAGCACCTGGCACGGATGGACAAGGTCGGTGAGACCGTTGATGACCGGTACGTCCGCGTATTGCGCGAGCTCCTCGATGTCCTGGTGCGCAAATGTGCGGATCATGATGCCGTCGACGTAGCGCGACAGCACCCGTGCCGTGTCGGCGATCGGTTCGCCGCGTCCGAGCTGCACGTCGCGCGGCGAGAGGAACAGCGCGTGTCCGCCGAGCTGGAAGGTGCCGACCTCGAATGAGACGCGGGTCCGGGTGCTGGCCTTCATGAAGATCATCGCCAGCGATTTGCCGGCGAGCGGCTTCTTGTCGTACTTGCCGGCGCGCATGCGTTCGGCGAGCGCGAAGAGATTCTCGAGCTCTTCACGGCTGAAATCGGGAATGGCGAGGAAGTCGCGGTGCATGGTGGGCGTCGGGGCGTCGGGGCGGATGGGCGTCGAGGCGAACGGGCGTCAACGCGCCAGGCTTGTCATACGCCCACGCGCCCATACGCCCACACGCCCGCTACAGAATATACTTCCTCAAATCCTCGTCCTCGACGATCGATTTCAATCGATCGCGCACGACGTCGGCATTCACGGAAATTTTCTCGCTGCCGCGATCGGGGAGGTCGAACAAGACGTCCTCGAGGAGCGTCGTCATGACGGTGTGCAGCCGGCGCGCGCCGATGTTTTCCATGCGCTCGTTGACCATCGCGGCGATGCGCGCAATCTCGGCGATCCCGTCCGCGCCGAACTCGAGCTTCGCGCCGTCCGCCTCGACGAGCGCGGCGTACTGCTTCGTCAGCGCGTTCTCCGGCTCGGTCATGATGCGAATGAAGTCCTGCTCGGTGAGCGCCTTGAGCTCGACGCGAATCGGAAAGCGGCCCTGCAGCTCGGGAATGAGATCGCTTGGCTTCGAGACGTGGAACGCGCCGGCGGCGATGAACAGCACGTGATCGGTCTTCACCATGCCGTACTTCGTCTGCACGTTCGAGCCTTCGACGATCGGCAGCAGGTCGCGCTGCACGCCTTCGCGGGACACGTCGGGACCGCCCATCTGTGAGCGCTCGCCGGCGATCTTGTCGATCTCGTCCAGGAAGATGATGCCGAGCTTCTCGACGCGTTCGAGTGCGTCGGCGGTGACGTCGTCGAGGTCGATCAACTTCTCGAGCTCTTGCTCGAAGAGGATACGGCGCGCCTCGGAGACCTTCACCGTGCGCTTCTTCTTGCGCTTGGGCAGCATCTCCTTGAGCATCTCGGAGATGTTGTCCATGCCTTCCTGGCCGCCCTGCGATGCGAGCACGTCGAGCATCGGGCCCGTTTGCGGCACTTCGACTTCGACTTCGCGATCCTCGAGCTTGCCGTCGAGCAGCAGTTGCTTGAGCTTGTCGCGCGTGCGCTTGTATCGCTCCTGCGCGGGGTCGGCCTGTTCCTTCACAACCGTGCCGGTGGGCGAGACGAGGAAGACGTTGAGGCCGTCGTCTTGCGTTGGGCGGTGGGCGTTGGGCGTTTCGTGCTGGGCGTTGGTCGCTGGGCGCTGGGCGTCTGCCGACACGGTCGCCGGCGGAGGGAGCAAGAGATCGAGCAAGCGCTCGTCGACGCGATCGTGCGCCAGCTCTTCCACTTCGGATTCGCGCTCGGAGCGGACCATGTCGATGGCGCTCTCGACCAGATCGCGGACCATCGACTCGACGTCGCGGCCGACGTAGCCGACTTCAGTAAACTTTGAAGCCTCGACCTTGATGAACGGCGCGCCCGCCAGCTTGGCCAGCCGGCGCGCGATCTCCGTCTTCCCGACGCCGGTGGGTCCGATCAGGATGATGTTGTTGGGCGAGATCTCTTCGCGAATCGACTCGGGCGCGCGCTGGCGCCGCCACCGGTTGCGCAGCGCGATGGCGACCGCCTTCTTCGCCTCGGCTTGCCCGACGATGTATCGATCGAGCTCCGCGGCGATCTGTCGCGGCGTGAGATCCGCGAGCCGCGCGAGCGCTTGTTGCGTGCGAGTTGACGACATGCGTGTCCAATTACCGCCGCATCAGACTGTTTCCAGAACTGATATATTAGTATTAGTATAAATGCAGATGTCGCCGGCGATCTTCATCGCGCGGCTGACGATGTCCGTGGCCTCGAGCTCCGTGTTGTCGACGAGGGCGCGGGCCGCGGCGAGCGCGTACGAGCCGCCGGAGCCGATGGCGAGAATGCCGTCGTCGGGCTCGATCAGCTCGCCGGTGCCGGACACGATGAACCCGTGCTCCTTGTCGGCGACGATCAAGAGCGCCTCGAGCCGCCGGAGGACGCGGTCGCTCCGCCAGTCCTTGGCCAGCTCCACCGCCGCGCGCGGCATGTTGCCCGGATACCGCTCGAGCTTCTCCTCGAACTTCTCGAACAGCGTCATCGCGTCGGCGGCCGCGCCGGCGAAGCCCGCGACGATCCTGCCGCCGCGAATCAGCCGGACCTTCTGCGCGTGCGACTTCATCACGGTTTCACCGACCGTGACCTGGCCGTCGCCGCCGATGGCGACGCGGCCGTTCCGGCGCACGGCGAGAATGGTCGTCGCGCGAATGCGCCGCGGCGTATCGGGGGTGGGGCTGAGCATGCTGAAAGGTAGCTGGGCGCTGGGCGGTGGGCGCTGGGCGATGGGCGGTGGGCGATGGGCGATGGGCGTAGAAGCAAAAGGGCGACGGAGAAGATCCCGTCGCCCTTTGCCGTTTCGCCCACCGCCCACCGCCCAGCGCCCACCGCCTACGGATTTTGATCCAGACACCCCGTAAACTGCGGATTGCTCTTCTCCACGTCCGGCACGGGGAAGAACATCTCTGCCCCGTACTTGCCATTCTTGAAGTAATTGCCGGTCGGATAGACCTGCTCCACGGCGCGCCCATACTGGCGAACCTGGCGACGAAGATCGCCCAGCCGCTGACCGCGGCCAAACGTCCAGAACGCCTTCTCGCGGAAGAACAGCGTCACTGCAGCGTCGTTCGACGCGGGCGTCGCGAGCGGGGCAAGCGTGCCAGCGGGCTTGAAGATGCCCTGCGTGGGGGGTGCCGCGCGCAATGCATTCAGCACCGTCGCCATGCCCGCGCGATCGCCGGCGTTGAGCTTGGCTTCCGCGCCTATCAATTGAGCGTCGAGCCCGTCGACGATCGCGACCGGATCGTCACGATTCCAAATACCTTGTTGGAAGAACGGCGTGATGCCGTCCTGTCCGTTCGCCGTTGGCGTCGGCCTCGTGGCCGGCACGCGCGGATCCTTCGCCGAGACGAACGGCAGCGCATTCTTGACCGTGCCCGTCGCGTCGACGCTATCGCCCACCGAGTAGCGTTTGCCGCTCGTGTTCATCACCCACCACGCATTGTCGATCGACGTCTGCGAATACTGCGCGGCGTACTGGAAGCCGACCGGCACCGAGGCGACCGTCGTCGCGGCCGCGGCAAACTGGCCGAGGTCGGTCTGAAGACGCCCCTTCGCGACGAGCAGCGCGTTGCGAACCTGATTCGACGCCGCATCCGACGCGGTACCGAGCAGCGTGAGGCCGCTGTCGGTGCGCGCGAGCGCCGCGGCGAACACGTCCGCCGTCGAGAGCGGCGCGGTGTACCGCGGAAGACCGTCGACGGTTTCACCCAGCGGAATCCCGTTACAGAAATCCTCGCCGAGCTGCATCTCGCTGAACGCGATGATGAAGTACATCTCCGCCTGATGCGCGCTCGAGCTTCCTGGCTCGTACTGGCGCAGGTACTGAAGCGCCGCGCGCGCAAAGCCGCGCGACTGCTGCAAGGTGTTGTACACTGGTCCCAGCACCGCGTCGTTCGTCTGCGTCACACGCTGATCGGCGTCGTTGCGCTGCGAGAACGTGTCCGACGAACGGAATTCGTCGGCGAACAGCCCTGAGAACTGCCAGATCGTCTCGGTGTTCGTGTTTCCGCCGAGCAGCGCGCGGTAGAAATTTCCGACGGCGCCGTTGTACAGGCCTTCGGCCCCCGTGGCGCTGCCGACGTCCGCCGGGCTGATCACGTTCGGCTGCTGCGGCGAGAGCAGCTCGTCTTTCGGGTTACAGGCCACCGTGGCCAGCAACCCCAGACCGGCGGCGACCCGCCAGCACCGTGTTGAGTATTTATACATTACACTATCCTCAATATCAGTAGTGGAGGTTCAGGCGAACCATGAAGTACGTCGGCGGTGCGGCCGTCTCGAAATCCGTCTGAATGTCGGAGGTCGAGTAGTTCGATTCGGGATCCACACCGGTGTACTTCGTCCACAGGTGGAGATTGCGGCCGGTGAACGCGAGGCTGGCATCGCGCGCACGAATGCGCGACACGGCCGCGGCCGGCAGGTTCACGACCGCCGACACTTCGCGGAGACGCCAGAACTGGCCGTTCTCGAGATAGCCCGCCGTGGTCTTGACCGGCGTCGTGTACCGCTGCGCGATGACGCGCGCCTGGCGCCACAGCGGCGCGCTCGCGTTCGTCTCCTCGTAGCAAGTCGGCTGGTTGGAGCAGTAGAACTGAATGGTGTTGTTGTACAGGCTGTAACCGCCCTTGTAGTCGACGAGCGCCGACAGGCGCAGCGTGTGGTTGAACAGGTCAAAGCCGTTCTGAATCGAGAAGATGTCGCGCGGCTGCGAGTAGCCCATGTACACGGCGCTCGACGCGACGCTCACTTCGCTGTCGTCGATCAGACCGTCATTGTTCTTATCCGCGAACGTGTATGGCACGAAGAACCAGGCGTTGGCCGGCAGACCGACGGAATCCTTCACGAGCGAGTTCACGAGAATCGTGGGATTCGCCTTGCCCGTCGCATCGTGCCCAAGCGAGAGGATCTTGTTCGAGTTGTGCGAGCCGTTCATCGTCACGTCCCAGCCGAAGCCGTGACGATCGACGAGCGTGAGGTTGACCATCGCCTCGACGCCCTGGTTCATGATCGAGCCGAGATTGCGCGTGACGCTCAACGCCGACGGCGCCGCGGAACCCGCGATCGGCTGCGAGATCAACGCGTCGTGCGTCTTCTTGTGGTAGTACGTGAAGTCGATCGTCGCGCGGCTATCGAACATCCGCGACTCGAATCCACCCTCGAACTCGGCAGACGTCTCCGGCTTGAGGTTCGGGTTGCCGATCAGATTGGGTTGCAGCGATGGCGTGTCGCACGTAGAGGTACCGCAGCTCGCGCTGCCTGGCGTCTTTGTGTCGATCGCGCGCGTGATCGCGGCGAACGTCTGCAATGCGGTCGTCGCTCCAGGCTGAACACCCGATGCGCCGTACGCGCTCCGCAGGCGCAGCTGATCGAGCCAGCGAACGCGCGGGAAGAAATCTTCGTCCGACACGATCCACGACGCGCTGAGCTTCGGATAGAACACGCGCTGGAACTGCGTGCCGAACGCGCTGTTCTGGTCCGTGCGCACCGCGGCCGTCACGAACAACCGATCACGTACGCTGGCCTGCTCCTGCGCGTATAGGCCGAGCGTCCTATTGACGGTCTCGAGCTGGTTGGAACCGGTCTTCACCGCGGCTTGGGCAACGTTCTGCGCGCCCGGCGGCAGGTTCGTGCCGCTCGACGCGACGAAATCGCTTTCGACGTTGTTGTAGTCGGCGCCGACGGTGCTCTTGAGATTCATCCACTGCTTTGCCTGCCACGTGTTGTTGCTGACGAGCTTCGCGGAGAAGTTGCGGTTGTTGCCGCGCTGGTCGGTCACGTACCCCTGTCGCGTGGTGCCCGAGTTGGGACACTGATTGAGACGGCACAGCTCCCAGTTCTCGCGATCCGCCATGTCGAGGCCCACCGAGCCTTCGTTCTGCATCCAGCTGAACGGACGCCAGTTCGCGTCGACGTCGCCGGTAAAGCGCTGCACGTTCTCCTGCATCTTGTCCTGAAACGTCTGCGCCGGGATGTACGACGAGTAGCCGCGCATCTCTTCGCCGAGGCTGCCGATGTCGCTGTATCCGAGGCACGAGACCGGTGTCTTGCTGCACAACGCATAGTTCGGCGTGAAACCCGGATTCTTCATCGCGGTCGCGAAGACCGAGATCGGATTGTTGTCTGTCTGCGGCAAACGCTGCGCGCGATTCGTCCAGCCCGAGTTGGCACTCAAGTCGAACTTGGGCGAAACGGCAGCGTTGATGTTCGCGCGCACCGTCTGCCGCTGGAACGCCTCGGGATAGATCTCTTCGTTGCGGGCCGGATCGCCGGCGGAGTCGAGATACGCCTGCGCGAACGCCGGCATCTTGATCGGGCCGATCTCGTTCTCGAGATCGCCGCTGACGAAGAAGCGAACGGCATCCGATCCGCCGCTCAAGTTCAAACCGTACTGATCGCGATGGCCCGCGTGAATCGGCGAAAGCGTCGGATCGGTGAGCATGTTCACTGAGGTCGTGCTGTCGGCAACGCACGTCTTGTTGGCGATCGTCTCGAGCACGCAGCGCGTCACGGCGCCTTTGGCATCGCGACCGAAAACGGCGTACGTCGACGCGTAGTCATTGCGATCGCGCACCGCGCCGCCTTCACCGTACCAGGTCCAACGCGTGGAACCCGCGCGGCCCTTCTTCGTGCTGATGACGATCACGCCGTTCGCGGCATCGGTGCCGTACAGCGTGGCCGCCGAGGGGCCCTTCACGATCTCGATGTCCTCGATGTCCTCGGGATTGAGATCGTTGAGGAAGCTCGTCGTCGTGCCGCCCGTCGGCACGCCGACCGACGTGGAAATCATGCGCACGCCGTCGATCACATAGATCGGCGCGTTGTTGAGCGAGAGCGAGTTCGTTCCACGAATGCGAACGACCGGACTCGAGCCCGTCTCATTGCCCGGCAGAACCGAGACACCGGCGGCTTTCGCCACGAGCAGATCAGCGACATTGCGCACCGGTTGCGTTTCCACCGTCTTTGCCACGTCGCCCATCGTCGTGATGGCATTGCCCAACTCGACTCGGCGCTGCTGACCGGTCGCCGTCGTGACGACGTCCTGCAGCTGCACGATCGCGACGTCCATCGCGAAATTCGCGGTGGTGGTCTGGCCCGCGGTCAGCGCGACCGTGGCCGTCTGTGCACGGTAGCCGACGCGCAACACTTCGAGCGTCTGCGTGCCGGCGGGTGCGTTGCGAATGACGTATTCGCCCGCGGCGTTCGTGATGGCGACGCGGCTCGTTCCGCGCACCAGCACGCGCGCGTCAACGAGCGGCTGTCCTTGCGCCGCGACCTTTCCGCTGACGACGGCCTGCGCGCGGAGCGCGGCCGGCAGAACGAACGCAGCGAGCACGGCAAACGTGGTGCGCAGCGAACGGCGCGCGGTCCACGATGGTGTTGCTGTCATAAAGAAGATCCTGTGATGGGAATTGTGCGGTAACGACAAACGCCGCGTTACGAGGAAGCCGCCGGATGTGCGCGAACCCCCGAACGCATTCGGATGGGTGGAACCACTGCTCTTTTCCGGCGGACCGCTGGTGGCTGGACTCGCAGGCGACGTCGGGCGGAGCGGGTGCTACTGCTCGACGCCGTCCTTGACGCTTGCCTGGCTCAACTGGCGGATGATCGGTCGTTCACCCGGTCACTCAACACACAGACGCAGCGTCGCGGACTGTTGGTTTCCATCGTCGGCACGAAGACCTTGGAACTCAAGCGCTTGATTTACCTTGCACGCAAAATCTCAAACTGTGTCTGGCGGCGTACGCTGCTGTGGGGCACCCGTCGGCGGACGCCGGCGGAGCGACCCGCGGTGCAAGATGGCCTCTGCCAGGTACCGGCGATTCGCGATCACGCCCAAGAGAAGCATGACGGTCCCCGCGATCACGGCGACGACGGAGTAGCGCCACGTGTCGCGCCCGGCAAATGCAGCCGCCATCGCCAGTACGCCAAGCCCAATCATCGTCTCGCCACCACGGCTGCGCTCGGCACGCGGACGCCGGCGGCGCTCGCGCTTTACGATGATCTCGTCGGGAGTCCATGCATCGAATATCAGCCCAAGGCCGAGCAGTCCGACGAGGACGCCGAGGACGAGCGGAATGGTCTCCAGCTGGAGCACGCTACCCATGCTACCGAGCTAGGCAGAATTCACGCCCGATCACGCTCGTGGATGAGCCTTCTGGTAAACCTGCTTCAGCCGCTCGATGCTGGTGTGTGTGTAGATCTGGGTCGTCGAGATCGATGCATGACCCAGCAATTCCTGCACGGCGCGCAAATCGGCCCCGGCGTCGAGGAGATGCGTGGCGAAGGTGTGGCGCAACGAGTGCACGCTGAGCCCGGCGTCCTCGTCAATCTGCTCGAGGAACGCACCGACGACCTTTTGCACCGCGCGGACGCCGATGCGCCGTCCGGTCCGGCCGAGAAAAATCGCCGATCGATCGGCCTTCGGCCCAAGCGACCGCAGCAGCTCGTCGCGCTTCGCTTCATAGTTTCGTAATGCGAGCACGGCGTGATCGCCGACGGGGATGATCCGTTCCTTTCTGCCCTTCCCTCGCACCTTCACCTGCTGCGTCACCATGTCGAGATCGCCGCGGCTCAGCGACTGCAGCTCCGACAGACGCATTCCCGTAGAGTAAAAGAGCTCGAGGATCGCAAGGTTGCGCACGTCGACGAACTTTCCTTCCCACGCGCGCGCTTCGGCCATCTGAAAGAGCAGATCGATCTGCGCGCGATCGAGATAGCCCGGGAGGTATTTCTCCAATTTGGGCGCACCGACGGCGCGCGCCGGATTGGTGTCCACGATCTCGTTACGATGAAGATATCTATAGAAGCTGCGCACGGCGGAGAGCGTGCGCGCCATCGATCGCTTGCCGAGGCCGCGGCGAGAGAGGTGGCCAAGGAACCCGCGCATCGCCAGGCGATCGACGCCCTGCCAGCTCCACTCGGCGCCGCCATAGTAGCGCGTCAGAAATTCGACGAAGTCCGCGAGGTCGCGCGTGTAGGCGCGAACGGTGTTCGGCGAGACGTCGCGCTCTTTCGCCAAGTGGTCGAGGTAGTCGCGAACGTCGCCGTTCACGCAACCTGACCCGCGAAGGACTGCATCTCGGCGAGCGCCCGCTCGGCGATTTTCTCGCGCTTTATCCGCTTGTCCTTCACCCGCTCGCCCAATTCTTCGACCAGCCCGAAGTTGGCGTTCATCGGCTGAAAGTGCTTGGGATCGGCCTCGCGCAAATAGCGGTAGAGGGCGCCGAGCATGGTGGTCGGCGGAGGGACGACGGGGTCTTGCCCTTCCAGCATGCGCGCCAGGTTGATGCCCGCGATGAGCCCCGTCGCGGTGCTTTCCGTGTACCCCTCGACGCCGGTGAGCTGGCCGGCGAACAGCGTCGTTGGCGCGTCGCGGAGCGCGAGATGCGATGACAGCGATGCCGGTGAGTTGATGTACGAGTTCCGGTGAATCGAGCCGAAGCGCAGGAATTCAGCGTTCTCTAAACCCGGAATCAGGCGGAACACGCGCTGCTGCTCGGGAATACGAAGCCGGGTTTGAAATCCGACGATGTTCCACATCTGCCCGGCGCGATCCTCCATGCGGAGCTGCACGATCGCGTGCGCGTCGCGGCCGGTGCGGGGATCGCGAAGGCCGACGGGTTTCATCGGCCCGAAACGCAGCGTCTCGCGTCCGCGCTTCGCCATCTCTTCCGCGGGCATGCAGCCCTCGAAGTATGGCACTTCGTCGAACTCGTGGCCGTGATGCTGGTCGGCCGCGATCAGTGCGTCAAGAAAGGCTTCGTACTGCTCGCGCGTGAAGGGGCAGTTGAGGTATGCGCCCTCTTCTCCGGCGTCGTCCATGGTTTCCTTGCCATATCGCGACGCTCGAAACACGATCGAGTCGTCGATCGACTCGCGCGACACGATCGGTGCGATGGCGTCATAGAACGCGAGCGACTCGAGCCCAAGTCGAGCGCGAATGGCCGCGGCGAGCGCGTCGGAGGTGAGCGGGCCGGTCGCGATGATGCCGGGATTTGGCAGTTCCGTCATTTCTTCGCGCGCGACCGTTACGCGCGGATGCGACGTCAATCGTGCGTGTACACCGGCCGAGAATACGTCGCGATCGACCGTCAGGGCGCTACCGCCGGGCACGCGTGCTTCGTCGGCCGCCGTCAGCACCACGGAGCCGAGCAGGCGCATTTCCGCCTTGAGGAGTCCGTGCGCGTTCGAGGTTTCGGTGCTCTTGAACGTGTTCGAGCACACGAGCTCCGCGAGGCGATCCGTCTTGTGCGCGGGCGTGCCGCGCACTCCGCGCATCTCGTGGATCACGACGTCGTAGCCGCGTTCGGCGAGCTGCCAGGCGGCTTCGCTGCCGGCGAGGCCGCCGCCGACGATGTGAATGGGGGAAGTCATCCGGCTACTTCGACAATGCGATCACATCGCCGTAGCTGGTGAGGTGGCCTTCAGTGAAGGCCTTGAGCAGGTCGTCGATCGAGCAGATCACCGAGGGCAGCCGGCCGCCCAGGCGCGCCTGCGGCGACGCGACCGGATAGTTGTATCCGCGAAAGCCGCCGCCGATCGAGCGAATGAAGGTGCTCGTCGAGTCGAGCGGCAGCGTCGCGACGTTGCGATAGAACCGCTGCGCGTCGTCGCGCTGCTGCCACAGATACTGCTCGACGTTCGAGGTATAGAACGCCGATGCGATCGCATGGTGGTCCTTGAGATACTGGCCCACCGAGCGGATGGCCTTGGGTCCGGCGAAATCGGCGACGATCGGGACGAGCAGATTCTTTGATTCAAAATCTTTTAACCACCGGAAATTGGCTTCGGTGGCGAGATACGCCCAATTCCTTCCAGCCGAATCGGTCGCCTGCTGCAGGGTGGCGTAGGTGGGCATGCCGCCCCGGCCGAAGCCGCCGCCGCCAAATCGATTCGGATAGTTGTAGCTGATCTCCGGGCCGCCGCCGAAAAACGCGCCGTAGGTGTAGTCCATCAATTTGCTGTCGCTGTCGTTCATCACGAAGCCGTGCGTCTTCGTGAGATACGATTTTATCTCGGCGAGCTGACGCCGAAAGAGCGCACTGTCGGGCGTCGCCGCGGCGTACGCGGCAAACAGCTGCGCGGGCGTCGAAGCCGTATCCAGCCCCGACGGCCGCGGACGCGAGAACAACTTCGACAGGAACTCCGCGCGATCCGCTGAGGTTTCAAACAGGGCCTTGTACATCAGGTGGGCGATCATGTTGCCGCGCCGGATGTCGAAGATGAACGCGATCTTCGGCTGCAACGCCACGATGTACGTGAAATTCTGCTCGGGCCCGACGCCGAGGTACACGCCGCCGGGCGGAATGCGCCGCTTCAACTCGGGAATCACCCACTGAAATCCCGTCTCATTTGAAAGGAAATTGTCGGAGCGGAAATACCCGTTCGGCTCCGAGAAGTCGGTGTTGAGCTGCCAGAGCTCCTTGTCGGAAAGACGCGGCGCAATGGTTTGCGCATGCGCCGCCCCGGCGAACACGGGCGCGAGAGCGGAGAGCAGCAGGACAAGAGCGTGTCGAAATCGCATGGCGATCGCTCACGAATAGGAACGAGACGAGGAACAGCTGGGAGCAGCATTCACTCTTGACCGACGGAACGCTACGCCATAGAAAAGTACGTGCTCCGGCACCCATTCCAAGGATCGTCATCGTGCGCAAGCTCCTTCCCGTCGCCCTGCTCGCCGTCGCCGCCTTGCTATCCGCCTGCGGAAGTGATTCGACCGCGCCCGGAGGCTTTCGCGGCGTCACCCCGACGACGGCGACTTCTCTCGCGGTCGGCTCGAGCTTCGTGTGCGTCGTCACGGCCACCGCCGTCCCGTTCTGCTGGGGCAACGACGCGCAGGGACAGCTCGGCGACTCATCGACCACGAACAAGAGCATCCCATCGCCGCTCGCGGGCGGCCATTCGTTCGTCGCGATCTCGGCGGGCAGCCTCACCGCGTGCGGCCTGAATCAGAACGGTGCCGTGTGGTGCTGGGGCGAGGATCCCAACCAGCCGGGCGTCACCGGCGCGATCGTCACGACACCGTCGCGTGTCGCGGTACCGGTTCCGCTCGTGTCGATCACGGTCGGCAGAAAGTTTGGCTGCGGACTCTCGAGCGCCGGAACGGCGTACTGCTGGGGCGAAAACGGCCGAGGACAGCTCGGCGCCGGCGACACACTGAAACGCACCGCACCGGTGGTCATTCCCGGAAACTTGCAGTTCCGCCAGATCTCCGCCGGCTTCTGGCACGCCTGCGGAATCCTCCTCTCGGGCGACACGTATTGCTGGGGCGACAATCAGTACGCCGAGTTGGCGACCGGCGAAACGAACACACAGCTCAGCGCGACGCCGCGGAGAATCTCGGGAAACGTTGCGTTCGCATCGCTCGCGTCGGGTTCCGTGCATACGTGTGGATTGGCGACCGACGGCACCGCCTATTGCTGGGGCAACAACTTCTCCGGGCAGCTCGGCGACGGTACGTCGTCGTTCCATCTGTCGCCCACGGCGGTCGTGACGAACCAGAAGTTCACGCTCCTCCGCGCCACCCGCGCGAACGACATCTTCTCGCACACGTGCGGCATCACGGGCCCCGGCGACGTCTATTGTTGGGGATTGAACAGCCACGGCGAGCTTGGTGCGGTCACTTCGACGGACGGATGCATCAACGCCTCCGGCACGACGCAGAGCGAGACGTGCGCGTACACGCCGGTCAAAGTACCGGGCATATCGAACGTGAAGATGCTCGACGTCGGCGACGCAAACACATGCGCCATCAACACAGCGTCTCAGCTCTTCTGCTGGGGCAACAACTTCTCCGGACAGCTGGGCAACGGCTCGTTCACGAACAGCACGACGCCGGTGCTCGTCAATGGTTCGCTGAAACTGCCGTAAATCCGATCGCCCGGCGCGGGCGTAACAGCAGCACTCGGCCGAGTGCCGGGTGCATGCGGATGCGGCCAACGAGGGCTCGTCGTGTGCTGACCTTTCAGTCACGAGAGCCCTTATGCGTTTCCGCACCCTCGTTACACCCCGGCGGACGATCGCTGCGTTGATCGTCGCGGGCGCGCTCGTCGCCACCGGCATCACCGGCATCGGTGTCGCGCGCGCATCCGATCACCAGGACAATCCGTTGGTCGAGCTCAATCCGTCGATGGACATGACGGACGTCTATGCGTTCCCCGGCGCGAGCACGAACAGCGTCGTCCTGGTCATGAACAGCTGGGCGTTTCTGACGCCGGCACAAACGCCGAATACAAGCTTCGATCCGAACCTGCTGTATCAGTTCAAGATCGACAACACCGGCGACGCGAAGGAAGATCGTGTCATTCAGGTGACGTTCAGCGGCACCGGCGCGAATCAAACCGTCGAAGTACGCGGTCCGGTTGCGCCGGACGTCGTTGGCTCGATGGGCAACACCATCTCGACGTCGACCCCGGTCGTCACCGGCAAGGTCAACACCGTGCTGACCGGGCCGAACGGCATGCAGGTGTTCGCCGGCGCACGCGAGGATCCGTTCTTCATCGATCTCGAGCAGTTTTTCCGCGTGCTGCCGGATCGCAAGCCATCGACCGGGCCGCTCTCGTCCATTCCAGACTCGCCGAGCGCCACGACGTTCCGTTCCGCCACGGCCGCGGTGGACTTCGTGAAGGGATTCAACGTGCTCTCGATCGTCATCGAGCTCCCGGCGTCGACGCTCACCGCCGGCGGCAACGCCAAGCTCGGCGTGTGGGGCACGATCAGCCGTTGACGCCACCGAACTCATTCCAGGGTACTCATTCATGTTTGTAAATATCGCCCGATTCGGCCGTCGCCTTGGCCTCATCTGCGCAGGCTTGGCGCTCGCCGGCGCCGCGTGCGGCGACGACAACGGTACGACCGCGCCGGCCAGCACGCCCGGCGTGCGGACGTTCGATCAAGTCCAGCGTCTCGGCAATCCGCTGGTCAGCGAAGTTCTGCTGACGAAACGAGATCACCCGCTCCATGGCGCGATCGGGCCATCCGACGATGTCGCGACGTTCGCGCCAAGCGTCAAAGGCTTCATCGCGCAGTTCCGCCCGCAGGCGACCACATTGCAGAACACGCTCGCCGCGGTGCTGCTGCCCGACATGCTCGTCATCCAGACGGACAAGGCCGCGTCGACCGCCGGTTGGTTGTCGTGGGCGCTCGCGAACGGATGGGGCGGTCGCAAGCTCACCGACGACGCCGTGGGTACCGCGTTGACGGCCGCGTTCAGCGATCTGCTCGATCCGACCCAGGCCGTGTGCAAACCCGGCGCGCTCCCGCTCTGCACCGACAACGTCG
Source organism: Gemmatimonadaceae bacterium (assembly GCA_035606695.1). Taxonomy (NCBI): domain Bacteria; kingdom Pseudomonadati; phylum Gemmatimonadota; class Gemmatimonadia; order Gemmatimonadales; family Gemmatimonadaceae; species Gemmatimonadaceae bacterium. The sequence goes on along the minus strand of DATNEW010000043.1, from coordinate 23,449 downwards.
GCCCGCACAGCACGTTCTCCACGACATTCCCTTACCTGGCCTCGCCGAAATGATCATCGCCCTCGTGTCTCCGCGGCGTGACGGGAGGGCGCTTCTCGCGATGCTGACGCTGGCGGGAATCGCATGCGTCGCGGGCGCGAGCGGATGTTCGTCACGGCGTCAGGTTCGTCCGCCAACCATTCAGGCGGCCACGTCGAGTGAACGCGACGTGCTCGAAGCAGACATCCTGTTCTACCGCGAGCGCGCCGCGCGCGATCCCAGCGGCGCCGCCGATCTCGCGCATCTCTCCGCGCTGTACCTCGAGCGCGCGCGCCAGTCGGGCGATCAACGCGACGCCGTGCTCGCAGAACAGGCGGCACGCCACTCGTTGGCGAATCGGTCGACGCACAACGCGGCCGCGCGGCAGGTGCTGGCGTCGGCTTTGCTCGCGCAGCATCGTTTCGACGAAGCGCTCGTCGTCGCCAAGCGTGTCCGCGACTCCGAACCATCATCGCCCGCACTTCGCGCCATGGTCGCCGAGATCGAGATGGAATTGGGCGCGTATGACTCAGCGAAGGTGGGCTTCGCCTCGCTCGACAGCGCGAAGCACAGCCTCGCCGTCGCGCCACGCCTGGCGCGATGGGCGGAGATTCGTGGCCACACCGAGGCCGCGCGGCGATACATGCGCGATGCCCTCGCGACCGCACAGCGCACCCCTGGTATGCCGCGCGAGCAGGTCGCGTGGTTCTGGCTGCGCGCGGGCGACATCGAGCTGCGCGACGAGAAGTTCGCCGCCGCCGACAGCGCATATCAGGCCGGTTTGCGCGCAAACCCGAACGATTATCGTGTGCTCGCGGGCCTCGCTCGTCTTGCGGCGGCGCGGGGTAATTGGCGGGCTGCGGCGCACTTCGGCGAAGCCTCGATCGCGTCGAACCTGGATCCCGCCACACTCGGCATCGTCAGCGATGCATACGCCGCACTGGGCGATACGGCGAAGGCGGCCGAGTTCGCGCGCGCGCTCGACGTGGCGGTGTCACACCAGCCGGGCGCGTATCATCGCGCGTGGAGTTTGTTCCTCCTCGATCACGACCGGCGCGTCTCATTGGTATCGCGCAACATCCGCAAGGAGATGAAAAGCCGCCGCGACATTTACGCGTACGATCTGCTCGCGTGGTCCCTGCACAAACAGGGGCGCGATATCGAAGCATTGTCGGCGATTCACATGGCGCTCGGGCAAGGCACCAAGGACCCGTTGCTCGCGCGCCACGCCGCGGCGATCGAGGCAGCCGTCTCGAACACGACCGAGGCGGCGCGATGAGCACACTCGCCACATTCATGCAGCTCGGCTTCCGGCACATCGTCGACGTCGAGGCGATGGACCACATCCTGTTTCTCCTCGCGCTCGCGGCCATCTATCGATGGCGCGACGTCCGCGATGCACTGTGGGTCGTGACCGCATTCACGATCGGCCACTCGGTGACGCTCGCGTTGGCGGTGACCGGCGCGTTGACGCTTCCTTCGAACGTCGTCGAGTTCCTGATTCCACTCACGATCGTCGCGACGTGCGTCGAGAACATGCTGGTGAGCGATCGTGCGCGAGCGCCGTGGAGCGGGCGATATCGCCCGCTGTTCGCGGGCGTGTTCGGGCTGGTGCATGGCGCCGGGTTCGCCACCTATCTCCGCGCGATGTTCGTGGATCACGTCGCCCTGCCGTTGTTCGGCTTCAACGTCGGCATCGAGGCCGGACAGATCGTGGTGCTGCTCGCGGCGGCTGTGGCTCTGGCGATTTGCGACGCGGTGATCGAGCGATTGCGGGCGCATCGAGCGAGCTGGCCTGCGCTGAGATTACGCGTCGTCGGCGTTTCGCTCGCCGTATTCGTCATCGCGTCGCGGTGGGCGGTGGAGCGCGCGCCATGGTGATCGGCCTCGCGTTCGCCGCGATGCTCGTCGCGCGCATGCATCCCCTGCACACGACGATGACGGAGCTCACCGTGGACGAGGCGCGGCATTCGGTGCGCGCGGTCGTGCGCGCGTTCGCCGACGATGTGACGGCGGCGGCGAAGCGGCGCCTGTCACGTGGGGATTATGTCGCGGCGGGGCTCGCGATTACCGACGCCGCAGGCAGGCAGCTTGCGCTGCGCTCATGCGGCGTGCGCCACACCGGAGACGTGGTCTTTGTTTGCTTCGATGGAACGTTCGACGGTTCGCCGCGCGCGCTGCGACTCGCCGATTCTCTGCTCTGCGACCTGTTCGACGACCAGGTGAACGTAGTGCAGATCATCGACGGTGGAGAACGGCGCAGTATGCTGTTCGTGCGAGGCGATCGCGCGAAGCCGCTTCGGTGAAGCGTGTCATCCCGAGCGGAGCGCGGGATGACAGCGCTACCCCGCGAGCGCCTCGGCATCCTCGAGCGGCTCGTCGGTCTTCGGCGCGTCCCATTCGTTACCGCACTTGAGACACTTCCGGAAATCGCCGCGCGCTTTCGTAGACTTCATCTCGGCGCCGATGTATCCGCACTCAGGACACTTCTCGGCGACGGGCTTGTTCCACGCCACGAAATCGCAATCCTCATTCGAGCACGCGTAGAACGCGGTGCCGCGCTTGCGCGAGCGACGCTCCACCAGCTCGCCGCCGTCCTTCGGACAGAAGACGCCGGTCGGCATGGAGCGCGTGCCGCGACACTTCGGGAACGTGCTACAGCCCAGGAACTGGCCGCTTCGCCCCTGACGAATGACCATCGGTGCGCTGCACAGATGACATTTGTGCTCCGTCATCACCGGCTTGGCCTTCTCGCCCTTGATCGGCCGCGTGTACTTGCAGGTCTTCGGATGATTCTCGCAGGCGAGGAACGGTCCGAAGAAGCCGCCGCGCGGCTCGAGCTTGCCGCCGCAATCCGGACAGCGCGCATCCGCCACCGTCGAGAGGTCGTAGGCCTCGGCGATGAGGGAGGGGGCATCTACTTTGGCCAGCCGCAAGTTGAACGGCGACCAGAAGTTCTTGAGCACTTTCTGCCAGCCGAGGTCTCCGTCTTCGACCTTGTCGAGCTCCTGCTCCATCTCGGAGGTGAAGTCGACGTTGAAGATGTCGGGGAACTGCTTCACCATCACCTTCTCGACGGACTCGCCGAGCTCGGTGGGGAAGAAGCGGCGCTGGTTGAGCTCTACGTAGCGGCGGTCGGCGAGCACCGAGATGATCGACGCGTACGTCGACGGCCGGCCGATGCCCAGCCGTTCGAGTTCTTTAACGAGGCTCGCTTCGGAGAAGCGCGGCGGCGGCTCGGTGAAGTGCTGGCTCGGCGTGATACCCTTGCACGGCACCTTCTCACCGACGTCGACGACGGGCAGCGCCTGCTCGTCCTCGAGCGCCTTGGAGTCGCCTTCTTCGCGCGCTTCCTTATAGAGCGCCAGGAAGCCCTGGAACTTCACGATCGACCCGGTCGCCCGGAAGAGATAGCTGCGACGGCCGATATCCGGCTGCGACGCGGCGGGGATGTCGAAGTCGACGGTGGTCGTATCGAAGACCGCCGGCGCCATCTGGCTCGCCATGAACCGCTGCCACACGAGCTGATAGAGCTTGAACTGGTCGGGGCTCAGGAACTTCTTCACGGCGTCAGGGCGGCGCGTGGGATCGGTCGGACGAATCGCCTCGTGCGCGTCCTGCGTATTCTTCGACTTTTCGCTGCCGCCGTACAGCTGCGGCGTCTTGCAGACGAATTCCTCGCCGAACAGCGTACGCAGATAGTCGCGCGCCTGACTGGCAGCGCTTTCGGCCACGCGCGTCGAGTCGGTCCGCATGTAGGTGATGAGACCCACCGCGCCCTCGGCGCCGAGCTCGATGCCTTCGTACAGGTCCTGGGCGACGCGCATGGTGCGCTTCGAGCCGAACGACAGTTTCTTGGCGCCCTCCTGCTGCAGCGTCGAGGTCGTGAACGGCGCCGACGGATTCTTGCGGCGTTCGCGGCGTTTTACTTCTGTAACGTCAAAACTCTTACGCCCCTTGAGGTCGTCGAGAATGCGCTGCGCTTCGGCCTGATTCGCGATCTCGGCCTTCTTGCCGTCGATGTGATGAAGCTTTGCGGTGAACTGCTGGTTGTCCTTCTCCAGCTGCGCCTCGATCGTCCAGTACTCGACCGGCTTGAACGCGCGAATCTCACGCTCGCGTTCGACGATGAGCCGCAGCGCAACAGTCTGCACGCGGCCGGCCGACAGGCCCTTCTTCACCGTCTTCCACAACACCGGCGAGGCCTTGTACCCGACGAGACGGTCCAGCACACGACGGGCCTGCTGGGCTTCGACCTTCTTGCTGTCGATCTGCCCGGCATTCTGAATCGCGCGCTGCACGGCGTCCTTCGTGATCTCGTGAAACAGCACCCGCTTGATCGGCACGTTGAGCGCGCCGCGTTTCGGCGAGATCTGCGTCGCGACGTGCTGCGCGATCGCCTCACCTTCACGGTCCGGGTCGGTGGCGATGAAGACCTGGCTGCTTTCCTTCGCCACGCTCTTCAATTCGGCGATTGTTTTTTCTTTGCCCGGAATCGGCACCAGATCGGGCGCGAAACCGTTCTCCACGTCGATGCCGAGCTTCTTCTCGGGCAAGTCCATGATGTGCCCGACCGTCGCGCGAACGCGATAGCCGCGGCCCAGGTACTTCCCGATGGTCTTCGCCTTGGCGGGCGACTCGACGATGACGAGCGCGCTGCCGCCCGGCGTCGAGACCTCCTCGTCCTCCGGAACGTAGGCCGCGACCTTGGCGCGACCACGGCGAGCCGTCGCCTTGGTCACCGCCTTCTTTTTTGCCGCCGCGGCGCCTGCCTTCGCAGGCTTCTTCGCCGCGCTTTTCCGTGTTGCCATGCTCGGTTTACTCGGTGTACTCGGTGTACTCAGTGTACCGTCTGTGGTTGATCGGCGTCGCCCTGCTCACCATACCCGGCCCCTTCCATAAGAGAGCGCAGGTCGTCCAACGCAATGCGTCCGTCGATCTGAATGAGTGCTCGTTCTATGATGTGCTCGAGCTCCGCCGCATTCAGCGAGCCCGAACCGCTCAACGCCAGCAAATGTCCCCAGGCTTCCGGGGCGAAACGGCCGCGCTCGTGCGGGCCTAATACGCGAAACGTCATGAGTATCGTCGCTGCACCTTCGTGACTTCTGTGACTTCTGTGACTTGACGCCCGAGCCCAGTAAGAAGCAAGAAAGGGAGGAATAACGATGCATATCGCATCGATCCTCTCCCTGTCGAATCCTGCCATTGCCAGTCTGGCGTCGGCGGCCGATTCGCGCCCTTGGACCGAAGTCCGAGGCCGGAACGACCGTCTTGAACGCTAAGCTATGGATGCAAGCCCGCCGTAGCAAGCTCGGTGACTTTTTGTATAACCCTTTGCAGGTCAAAGAGTTCCGTGCTAACTACATGATCTGCCGACTCATACGCCGCTCGGCGAGCCTCAAACAGACGCTTGAGCTCGGTAAGCGGATCGGGCCGAGACAGCAGCGGGCGCATCGCACGCATTGGACCCAATCGTTTGAGGGCGCTCTCCGGCGTCACCCGAAGATAGACCAACTGGGCCGGCGGCCTCACGATCGAAACGACATCGGAGTTGGCAATCCAGCCCCCACCCGGCGACACGATCATGTTGCCGAAGTAGGTCAGCTCCTCGGTGATTTCGCGCTCTTTGCGGCGGAAGTAGGGCTCGCCCTTCTCGCCGAAGATCTGCCCGATCGACCGCCCTTCGCGGCGCTCGATCTCCTGGTCGATGTCCAGGAAGGTGCGACCGGTTGCGGCGGCTACCGCCTGCCCTACCGTCGTTTTTCCCGATCCGGGAAGGCCGACGAGAATGAGATGCGGTCTCGACGGATCAGCCGCCGAGTCGGGCTTCGAGGTGCGAAAGGTAGGCGTCATGATTGCGCTTGGTTTCGGAGACTGCGTCGCCACCGAACTTCTCGAGGAACGCATCGGCGAGCACGAACGCCAACATCGCCTCGGCAATGACTCCCATGGCCGGCACCGCCGTCACATCGCTGCGCTCGGCCACGGCTGACGCGGCCTCCCCGGTCGCGACATCGACTGTCGCGAGCGGGCGCATGAGGGTGCTGATCGGTTTCATCGCGACGCGCACGACGAGCGGCTCGCCGGTCGTCATCCCACCTTCGAGCCCTCCGGCGCGATTCGTCTTGCGGCGTACGTGACCGGTGCGCGTGTTGCCGTGCGCCATCTCGATTTCGTCATGCACGTCCGCGCCGGTGACGCGCGCGGCCTGAAAGCCCATGCCGATCTCGACGCCCTTCACCGCGGGGATCGACATGATCGCGGCGGCGATGCGGCCGTCGAGCTTGCGATCCCACGACACGTGCGACCCCAGGCCAACGGGGAGTCCATCGGCAACGACCTCGCAGACGCCGCCGAGGGTGTTGCCGGCGCGCTTGATCTCGTCGATGTGCGCGATCATGCGTTGCTCCGCGTCGCGATCGAGCGTACGCAGCGGCGACGCATCCGACGCGGCGTTGAGATCGTCGGGCATGGGATCGGGCCGCTGCGCATCGATGCCGCCCAGGTGCACGAGATGGCTGCCGATGCGCACGCCGAACTCGTTGAGAAATCTCTTACAGACCGCGGCGGCCGCGACGCGCGCGGTGGTTTCGCGCGCCGACGCACGCTCGAGAATGTCGCGCGCGTCGTCACGATCGTACTTGAGCAAGCCGGTGAGATCGGCGTGGCCGGGCCGCACGCGCGTGACGGCGCGTTTGCGCGGATCGGGATCGCCTTCGCGCGGCGCGGGGTCCATGATCTCCTGCCAGTTCTTCCAGTCGCGATTGTGAATGAGCATCGCGATCGGTGATCCGAGCGTCTGCCCGGCGCGGACGCCAGAGAGAAACTCGATGGCGTCTTTCTCGATCTGCATGCGACGTCCGCGGCCGTAGCCCTGCTGTCGCCGTGCGAGCTCGGTGTCGACGTGCGAGGACAGCAGGTGCAGGCCGGCCGGCATGCCCTCGAGGAGAGAGACCAACGCGGGGCCGTGCGATTCCCCTGCGGTCGAAAAGCGTAATGGCATTCGCAGAAGATAGCTGGCCGGCGCGGCCGAAGGCCGCGCCGTCCCCTGCGGCTGAAGAGCCGCGCCGCCTGGCCTTCTTACGGGCCCGGCTTGATATCGTTCGCCGTCAGATCGATCACGACCAAACCGGCCTGGCTCAGCGCGAACAACTTCATGATCACCGACGGCGGATCGCCCGGCATGGGCAGCGACGCGCGCAACGGGCCGTAGATCGCGTTCTTCAGCGGCAGCCGCGCGCGATTGATGTAATACGCCATGTCCATCACTTCGATCGAGCCACTCGCCGCCGCCGCAAACGCAATGCGCTTGCTCTGTGGCGTCAGCGTGCCGTCGGCATCCGGATGGAAGGCGATACCCGCACCGTCATCCGCCGAATCGTACTTGCCTTGCAAGCGCAAGTGGAACGGATCTTCGACGGCCGCGAAGTACGATTGCGCGCCGTGCGACGCGACCGTACCGCCGCTCTTGTCCAACGCGACACCGAACACCTTTTCCGACGCGTTGTCCGTGAGATCGCTGATCGTCACCACGGGCGAGAAGAACTGCGGCACCTTCCCCACGGAGTCGGCGACCATGATCACGCGGCCCGCGCCCGTGGTGTGGCCCTCACCGAACGCCACCCAGTTCCGGTTTCCGCTCGCCGCGGCAAAGGTCGTGTCGGTGAGATTCAAGCTCGTGACGTCGAGACGCAACACGGCTTCGGCATCACTGCCGCCCGCGACGGCTTGGGCGACCGCGTTGACCGGGATCGAGTCCTGAACGAAGATCGTTCCGCTGCGCTGGCCGTACGGGTGATCCCACATGAAGAGCGTATCGGAATTCGGCGACGTCGCGAGCGCGGCGCCGACCGCAACAGAGTCGACGTTGAACAGCGCGTAGATCTGCTGCGTGCCCTTGATGAGCGTTCCGTACTGCCAGATCTGTCGCGGATCCGGCACCGGTAGCGAGGGATCGAGCCAGCGAATCGTGCCGGCCGGCGCCGTGGGTGTCGGCCGCGTCGAGTAGAAGATGCGGCCGCCGCGCGACTGCGCGATGTATTGCGGACGGTCGGAGTAGCTGAACGGTCCGTCGACGGTCAGACGGATTTTGCCCGTGTTCTCGTCCTTGATGACCGTGACCGTGAACACGTAGGTGTTACGAGTCAGAATGCGGTTCGCGAGATCCTCGTGCAGCGCCGAGACGTTCGTGCCGCCGATGAACACGCGGCTGATGTTGGTGCCGCCCGAGTTGGCGACGAGCAGCGTGTCGGGATTGTTCGACACGAACAGTCCCCACGGCAGCGATCCAACCGGAATGCCCGTCGGCGAGAACGCCTTGTTGGGACTCTGCCAGACTTCGAGCAAGTTGAAGTCGGTGTTCGAGAGGAACACGTTGCCGCGCGCCTGATCGACCGCGACGTCGCCGATCGTGCCCTGGCGAGGCAGCGCGAACGTGCGGCCGTACACGACGAGCGTGGAATCGACGCGCGCGTTCGCGATGTTCCCTTCCGACGAGCCCTTGGTGACGGGGACCGCGAATCCGACGCGGCCGGCTTGATCGATCGCGAAGGCCGTGATGCCGAGCTTCTTGCCCTGCTGCGTGGGCGGCAGGTTGAGTGCCACCGTCTGCTTCACGTTGGCGTTGAACGGCGGCGGCAGATTCACCGTATCCGCCTGAATGACGGCGTTGGTGCTGTCGCGAATGATGATGCCGACCGCGGCGATGCCATCGCCGGTCGCCGTGACGGTCACCGAATCGGTGAATTCACTCTTGATCGGCACGACCTGCGTCACGCGCGGCACCGAAACGCCGGTGCTGCGTACGAACGCGACGACCGGCGACGAGCCGCCCTGCTGGCGATTCACGTCGACCGCCGTCGCGCTGACGGTGATGCGGCTTCGAATGGGCGCGTCCGCTGGAATGCGAACGACGCCCTGGAACGTGATGTCGCGCGGCGCGGCGGTGAAGACTTGCGTCAACGTCGTGTCGAGCTTCGTGGGCCACGTCGATTCGCCGCGCACGCGAATGTCGATGCGATTGATACCATCCGGATGCTGCGCACGCGCCGCAACGCTCAGCCCCGTACCGGCCGGAATGCTGTCGCCCGGCGTCGGCGAGACGATGTCGACCTTCGGGCCCGACACGAGATTCACACGCACCTGCGCGGTATCGGCCAGCGCCACGCTGTCCGTCGCCGTGACGATGATGACGAGGCTGTCGAGTGTCGTGTCCTTCTGATCGATCGGCTGGAGATAGCGCCGGATCGTCGTGTCTTTCAGTCCGGGACGGAAGGATCCTGCCGGAGGAATCTGGATCAACCGGTACCGCGGCGTCTGCGTGAACGTACCGAGATCGATGCTGCCCGCCTGCGTCACACCGATGATCGACGCGTTCCGCAGCGCGAGGTCGTCATGCAGCCGAACCGTGACGAGAATGGAATCGCCGATATTGACGAGCGTCCCGACGGTCGGCGAATCGATCGTGATCGTCGGCGCTTTCGAGTTCTTCGTATTCGTGCTCGGCGTCGTGCGCGTGCCGGTGCCGGGCGACGTCATCGAGCCCGCCGTCGGCAAGCTCGAGTCGCAGCTCGCGACGACCGCGATGGCGGCGCCGAGAAGGAAGAGGCGGGCGAATAGGACGTGGGAATGCTTCATGTCACAAGACTCCAGATGGTTCGCGTGCGGGCGTTACGGGTGCCCGGTATCGAACGCTTGGCCTTCGTCGATGATGTGCGGCGTGATCAAGATGAGCAGATCGCGCTTGGTCTCCGTGCGGTTGGTCACACCGAACAGATGTCCGATGATCGGCAGATCCACGAGAATCGGCAGACCGGTGCGCGTGACGTTGACGGTGGTCTGCGTGAGACCGCCGACCACCATCGTCTCGCCGTCGGCGACCAACATCTCGTTGTCGACTTTCTGCGTCGGGAAGACCGCGCCGACGTCGCTGGTCTGGAACTGCACGTCCGAGTTCTCGACGTGGACGCGCATCTGGATCTGGCGGTTGTTCGTGATCTGCGGCGTCACCGTGAGGATGATGCCGACCTGCTGCATCTGCACGGTGGCGCGCGGCGCGTTGCTCGTGTTGCCCGCCGCCGAACCGGCGTCGATGATGCGCACCGGCACCGTCGTACCGGCAACGAGGCTCGCCGTCCGATTGTTCAGGACCGTCGCGCTCGGCTCCGCCTGCACGTCGAGCAGCGTGTTCGTCTGCAGCGCTTCGAGGAACGTCGTGAAGTCGAAGTTGCCCATCGCCGTCGAGTACACGAGCTGCAGCGCGGCGCCCGGCACACGCGCCGTGGCGTTCGCGATCGCCGACACGGTGTTGCCACCCAGCAAGATCTGGCCGGCCGTGGTCAAGGGATTGCCCGCCGAGTCGAGGCGCGGCACGATGTCGTTGAAGAACTGCTGCTGTGAGCCCAAGTCGTAGCGAAGGCCCAGGCCTTCGAGCGTGCTGCGATCGACGAGAATGATCTTCGCCTTGATGTTCACCTGCGGCTGCCGCACATCGAGGCTGTGCGCGTACGCCTCGAGGTCATCGAGCGCGGACGGCACGTCGGTGATGCTGATGCTGTTCGTGATCGTGTCGGCCGTGACGGCGCCGCGCGTCGGGCATTGCAGGTTCATCATGACGCCGACTTGCGGCTGCTGCTGCACCTGCATGGCGGTCGGCTGGCCCGCCGTCGGCTGAATCGGCCCGTTGGGCAAATTCTGCGCGGTGAGCGGCGGTGCTTGCTGCGATACCGTCTGGACGGTCGGACACGTACGCGTGAGCCGCACGGTGACGGCCTGTGCGACCGAGTTCGCGCGTGCGTAGTTGAGGCGCACGTTGCGCGTGTTCAGCGGAATGAGCGCCTGGGTGGTCTGCTGCCGCGACGCGATGTTCTCGAACGTATCGACGATGATGATGCCCTGCGGATTGACGGTGACGTCATAGCCGTTGGCGTTCATGATCGCCTTGAGCGCGACGTCCCAGGGCTGGCAGATGATATTCGCGGTGATCGTTCCCGACACGTTCTTCGAGGGGAGGATCGTACGGCCCGTGAAGGCCGAGAACGCCGCGAGGACGTCGGCGATGGTGTTCGCCTCGAAGTTCGCGGTAATACACGGTTCCTGGCTGCGCTGCTGCGCAGTCTGCGTCGGGCGTGCGGCGAGGTCGTGCTCGGCGTCGGACGTTGAGCGTTGGGCGCTGGACGCTGGGTGCCGGGCAGCCACGTTCTCGAACGACGCCGCAGATTCGCGCGGCATCACGCGCGCGGCCTCGTGAGCATCGTGAGCATCGTGAACATCGCGCGCATCGGTCGCATCGCCGGCGGCGGCTGCACCGACAGTCCATGGCGCAAACTTTTCGGCCGCGCCGTCGACGCGCACGTGCACTTCGCCGTCTTCCTGGGTGACGTCGTAGGCGTGCGGCGCATCGAGCGTGAGAACGATGCGAACGACCGTCTTCGTGAATTGCGAGTAGCGCACCCGGGTGATACCGCCGCGCGCCACACCATCGTATGAATCGCCCGCGGGAAGGCCAAGCGTCGCCCCGGTGAGATCGACGACGATCTTGTCGGGCTTCGACAGCGTGAAGTGCTTGAGCGTGACCGAACCATCGACGCGCACGACGACGTCCGCGCGGCCGGCGGCCGGGACGACGCTCAGCGACACGACGGTCGCATCATTCGGCGTCGAGAGCGCAGCCGCCGCGGCGGGACGACCCGCGAGCGCGCCGAACGCGACCAGCAAAGCCGTTCGCACGGCGGGCGCCAGCGTCCGGAGTGAGTTCATCTTCCCCTCTTGGTAGTGTCGCGCAGAACCAGCGAGTCTAGACGCGAAGTGCCGAATTCTTCGATCGTGAAAACGACGGACAGCACGTGAATGGCGGTCACGCGCATGCGGCCGAGCGCGGACCCCGCCGTCACGCGATACTGAGTGTTGTTGGTGAGATCCCGCATGATGGCCACCGAGTGGCGGCCAGACGCGTCGTAAATGATGTTGCTGAGCTTGAGATCGCTGAGCGCGGGCCGAAGCTCGTTGGTCGTGAGCAGCGACACGAACGGATCTCGACGACCGTCGCGACTGTACTCGTACGCCTCGCGATAGAGGATCGTCGGGATGGTCATAGTATCGGCCTTGGCGACGTTGAGCTGAGCCCCGGGCTTGGTGCTCGACGGCGTCGCCTTCGGCCCAGGCGCGGCCGGCGGTGCGGCCTTTTGCGGTGCGGCCTTTTGCGGTGCAGCCTCTTGCGGCGCATTCTTCTGGGCCGCGCCCTTTTGCGGCGTCGTCGCTTCGGGATGCTGCTCCGCTTCGACGTGCGCGCTCGCGGCATTCGCCGCCTTCTGCGCCGCCTTTTTCGCGGCGGTGAAGGGGTCCTGCGCGTCGGCGCGGTGCGCCAACGCGATGAGCGCGAGCGCGACGACGGCGGAACGCATCGCAACGGACATGACGTGTCTCATGCAGCGCATCGTGGGACGCATCGTGGGACGCATCATGGCGCCCCCGGCTTTGCGGCGGTCGGTCCCGGCGGGGGCCCGTGCGCGACGTATGTCTCGATACCGAAACTGGCGTCGAGGAACGCTTCGTCCCGCTTCGGACGGAGCTCGCCGGTCCGCGAGGTGGGATTGAGCGAGAGATTGATCGGCGCGACAATGCGGGGCAGCGAACCGATGTTCGCGAGGAACGCGCCGACCTTATGGTACGGGCCGACGACGCCAATCTTGTATTTATACGTATCGAATTGATCGCCCTGGATCACACCGTCGGGCGCCACGGCCGAGAGCTCGAGGCCGGCGCTGCGCGCGGCGTTGGAGATCGACTCGAGCAGCGGCGGCACTTCGTTGGACGTCGGCACGAGATGGCGGAGCGTGTTCAGCTCGCGCGCATACGCGTCGGCTTCCTGCTTCATCTTGGTGGCCGTACCCTTCGCCACCTCGAGCTTCGCGACTTTATTGAGCGAGTCGAGTGTGTCGAGCCGCACTTCGATCAGATGCAGATCGTCGCGCTTGGGCGTCCAGTACAACTGCTGATACACGCCGGCCAGGCCGACGGCGAGAATGGCGACGATGACGAGGCGCTGATCGCGCGGGTTCTGCGGAAGCAACGCCATGATTACCGGCTCCCCGCCGCGGCCGTCAGCGCCAGCGGCACCCGATGAATGAAGGTCGTGTCGGGGCGCGTGTAGTTCAGCGTCAACTGAAACTCCGTGACTTCCTTGCCGTTGTCGAGCGCCGGCCCGGACTTGTCCAGCAGCACGTTCGCCAGGAACGGCGACGATTCGAGATCTTTCATGAAGCGCGTCAGCGCCTCGATGTCGACGGTCCGGCCGACGAGGCGCACCTGGATCTGATCCTTCGGGATCTCCGTATCCAGGCGCTTGGGCGGCCGATTGAGCTTCTTCGCCGCGGCAGATGTATCCTGCGGCGTCTTCGGCGTGATCACGACGTTCGACTGCCCCTGCGGCGTGCCCGCGAAGGACATCAACGTCAGCCACGTGTACTGCGGCAGCGCACGGCTGATTTCATCCATCACGTGCGGCCACACGTAGCGATCCTCGTCGAGGCCGCGGATGATGTTCACCTGGCGCAGGAGCGTGTCGCGAACCGCCTCGGACTTGTAGCGGTCCTTGAGGAAATTCGCATACCGCGTGGAGTCGCGAACCGCCTTCTCGTGCCGCGCGGTGAGCGTTTCCTCTTGCCTGGTCTGCGACCAGTAGAGATAACCGACCGCCGCGAGCGCGACGACGACCGCCGCGATCGTTCCGATGAGCACCTTGTCCTTGAGGCGGCCGGAGACGCCGGCGGCCAGCTCGCCGAAGTTGATCGGTTGCCGCGCCGCGGACTTCGAGCGCCGCGCGCCAGGCAGCAGATTGATTTCAATCATGCGACCTGCCGCAGCGCCAATCCGATTGGCAGCATGAGGAGCGGCGCGATCTCGTCCGTCACGAGCGAGTCCAGCGCGCCCTCGCGGATCTTGAGATTCGCGAGCGGGTTCGCCTGATGCACGGTGAGCTTGAGCCGCGCGGCGAGCATGTCGTTGAGGCCGGGAATGCGGGAACCGCCGCCACACGTATAGATCGAGCGGAGCGTGCCGCCACCACGCTGATTCTGCGCCAGGAACTGCGCGGCGCGTTCGACGCCGACCGCGATTTCCTCGCCGCGGCCCTCGAGCACCGACTCGAGATGCGGCGAGCGATCGTAGCCCTGGATCAGCTGCTGCGCCTCGTCCGCGCTCAGGCCGCGCTCGCGTTGCAAGTCCTCGCGAAAACGCCGCGTACCGACGGTCAGATCACGCGTCAACAGCGGCACGCCGTCTTCGAGAATGTTGATGTTGGTCACGTCGTGGCCGATATTGACCAAACCGACCAATCCGGACATCGCGTCGGGATGGTTCACCTCGAACGCGTTGTGCAGCGCGAACGCTTCGACGTCGACGATCGCCGGCTCGAGGCCCGCGTCCGTCAGTACACGAAGCTTGGACTCGACCAGCTCGCGCTTGGCCGCGACGAGCAGCACGCTCATCTCGAGGCCATCGCCGTCGGGATCGAGGATCTGGAAATCCAGCTCCACCGACTCCATGTCGAACGGCACGTGCTGTTCGGCTTCCCATCGCATCAGCTCGCGCGCCTGCGCTTCCTTGACGCGCTCGATCTGAATTTTCTTGATGATGACGTCGCGGCCGCCGACGGCGGTGACGACTTCCGTCGACTTGACGCCGGCGCTCGCGAGCGCAGCCTGAATCGCCTCGGCGACGATACCGGGGTCCATCACTTCGCCTTCGACGATGGCGTCGGCGAGCAGTGGAGTCACGGTGACGCGCACGAGCTCGGGCTCGCGCTTGGAATGGTCAACCACCGCGACTTTGATCAGGCCTGAACCGATGTCGAGACCGACGGTGGACTTCTTCCGACCAAACAGGGGCATGGATTACCGATAAACCGGTGTGCGGGGAAACGGGCGGGGACCAAAGCGGCGGCCACACCTACCCTATCCCACCGAACACGACCGACGATCCACTAGGTAACATGGGCCAACGGAAGTGATGGCCATCACACGGTTTAGAACAAATCCGCCCAGCTGCGCCGACGAATGGGGCGCGGCGGCAGAGCGCGGCGCAGCGCCTGTGCGACGGCGCACGGGTCGTACGTGATGGCGGACCCGGTCAATCGCACGGCGGGAACGTCCGCGGAGAACGACAATACCGCGCCACGCATCGAAAATCCGCGCGCGGCGGTGATCGGACCGCGCGCGACGATCAATCCATTGGCGCTCCACGTGCCGAGGACCGTCACCGCGCCGCCGACGATCAGGATGCCGGTGAAGCTTCCTCCGGCGATGATCGTGTCGCCGCGCACGTGGGTGACGGCGGACGCCGAATCAAGCACCGCCGACGGATGCGCGGTCAGGTAGTAGACCGCGGAATCCGAAAGCTGAGCGGTCAGCGGAGCATTGTGCGGCCGACAATCGGCGTCGCCGGTGGAATCGATCGCGACCAGCGAGCTGTCGCCCAGGTCGATCGTTCCGCGAGCCACGATGCCGGCGGACGGCAGTGGGCCGATCGCGCCGAATCGTGCGACGATGCCAATGCGGCGGTGGCCCTGTTCCGGTCCGGTGAGATCTGCATCGGACGTCAGCCACAGCAGCTGACCGGGCAGACGCGTCACGCCAACCGTCCCGCGAACGCGATCCGGCTGCGCTGTCGGCACCACGAACGAGGTCGAAATGCCGAGCGGCAGATCGGCAAGTCCGAATTCGGTGCTCGAGGTGAGTACCGTCGTGGCAGCGTAGTCGGCCGCGGCCCCAAGGAGCTCATCGGATTGAACGAGCCGCGCGGAGCGCTGCGACATCGCCGTGGTCGCGAAGGCGCCCGCGGTGAGCAGGCCGAGCAGGACGATCAGCGCCAGCGCGGCAACGAGCGCAACGCCTCGGCGGTTTGCGATCGCACCCATTAGCGATTTCTCATGAACACGAACGCCGTCGCGGAATCGCGCGCGCGCGCCGCGACGCCCGCTGCGCCGAGCGCGCGATGCACGTGCTGTGTTTCGCCGCGAACATCGACGCGGATGAGAGCGATCGCGCGCGAATCCGCCACCGGTGTCGAGAGCACTGTGCCGGTGGTATCCAGATACGTGAAGCGCAAACCTGACTGCGCTGCTGAAAGGAATGGCCCGGCGACCGGCTGGATGGTGTTCAGCCGCAGCGAGCTGTTGTTCCAGTCGCGCTGGCCGACGTACCAGTCGTTGTCCGATGCCTTGTACAAGCTGTAGCGCACCGGACGCGTGACGCGCACCGGCATGCCGAGCGGACTCGATGGGCGTGTGGACAACGTGAGGGACACGCGCGCGAGCGATCGTTGCGTCGCGTCGAGCGCGGGGGCGGGACTCGGACATGCGCCGGGTGCCGCGGTGCCGACGCCGGTGACGCGTGCGGGCATCCATGTGGGGCCGGAGTCGTCCAGCGACAGCACCCACGCCGTGTCGTTCGCTTCGATCGGCTGCGCGATGCTCGCCAGTGTCGTCACCGTCGTCGCGACGGGCGCAAGCACGAGCGACGACGCCGTCGTATCACAGACGACGGCATTCGCGATCACCGAACGGAATTCGACCGCCGTATCGCGAGCATCGCGTACGTCGCCGGCCGCGGTGGCGATCGCGCGAAGTTCAGCCGGCACGATCGCGCGTGCGTCCTGAAGCTGCGCACCGAGTGCGGCGTCGTCGGCGAGGTCGGCGAGAACACGCTGTTGCTTGACCGCGATCCCGGTGACGATCGCGAGCATGACTCCCGCGACCGTCATGGCTACGACGAGCTCGGACAGCGTGAAGCCTGTCCGGACGCGGATGCACACCGGTGCGCCGTGGCGCATCAACACGGCAGCCTCGTCGCGAGCACGACGGCGTGCGCGCTTCCGTACGCAACGAAAGTCACGCTGTCGCGCAGATCGCGCATGCCGGTTGGCGCATCGATCTCCGACCACTGTTCGGCGAACGGCGGCGCGGTACTGCCGGCACGCGCGCCGCAGGGCGAGGCGCCCAGATTTTGCAAACGGTTAGCGGCGGCATTGGTCGCCGTGTTGCGTGCGCGCGCTTCTGTTTGGCGCCGCACGGCGACGGCCGTCGCACCGGCAAGTGCGAGCAAGCCGACGTCGACGAGCACGACGGCGACGAGGAGCTCGACCAAAGTGAATCCGCGTCGAAGCGACATTGGCCGAACGTACCACGGCTCGCCGCGTTCACACGTACCTAATGTTTGCAAGGCGGCGCATTGGGATGCAACACGCACGGCCGCAGCACTTCCCGACGCAACTACTATTTGCTCATGGAGTTCGCTTCCTTGGAACCGACGCCCAGCGACGCGGACGGATTATCCGCCAACCGATCGACGATTTCACATCGGATCGACCGGGCGCATCGGCTCGTGCACATCACGTTGGCCGGCGACGTCGACAGCGACGCGCTCTATGCCGCGTGCGAGCGTCTCTTCGCGGATCCGGGCTTCACGCGCGGGATGGATGTGTGCATCGAGTGCCGCATCCTCACGTCGATCCCGGCGGACGAGCAGATTCGCGCCCTGGCGCTGAGCGCGCTGCTCCATCGGGCCCAGCAGCGCGTCGGGCGCGTGGCGATCGTGGCGACGACGGCGCGTGGACACGAAGCGGCGTCGGTCTTCGAGCTGTTCGCCGACGCGCCGGAGTTTCGGCTCGCCGTGTTCAGCGATGCGACTGCGGCGCGCGAGTGGCTCGGAATTACTTCTTCCTGACGTCGACCTCGACGTTGTTCAAACCCGAGCCGCTCAACTTGCCGAAAATCTTCGCCTCGCTCGACGACATCGTGCCGTCGTAGTTCGCATCCTCGAACCCGGCGACCTGCACCAGCAGGTGCAGCGTCGGATACTTGAACGTTCCGGACACGTTGCCCTGGAACGAACCGCCGACGCTGGCGAGGACCCCCGCGCCGCTGACGAGCGTATCCGCCTGAACGACGTTGAACGAGAACGAGTATCCGTTCTGAACGCCCGACCACTGGCCATCGACGGTCTGCACCGGGCCAAGTGTGTTGTCGGTGCAACTCAGAAGGGCGACCGCACCCGCCGCCCACAGAATTCGACGCATGAGTAAACGCATATCAGTAAGGAAACACCGGGTGAGTAAAAAAGGGGAGGCCTGACGGCCTCCCCTTTTTTGGTGACTAAACGAGAGCTTACGCCTTGCGATCCGTGCAGCCCGTGAAGTTCGGGTTGCCGTTCGACTCGCCCGTGGTGATGGGCAGGTTCACGTCCGTCGAGAAGGTCGTGCCGCGGTAGTGCGTACCCACGGGGAAGACTTGGTCCTGAGTGCGGCCGTACTGCCGAATGAGGCGGCGCATATCGTTGAGACGCTCGCCGCGGCCAAACGTCCAGAACGCCTTCTCACGGAACAGCAGGTTGATGCGGCCGTCCGCCGTGCCCGGATCGGTGAGCGCCGGTAACGCATTCGCGGTATACGTGATGCTGCTCAACGTCAGCGTGGTGGCGCGCAGCGCGTTGAGAATCGTGATCATCTGCGCCGGGTTGTTCGCCTGCAGCGCGGCCTCGGCTTCGATGAGACGGGCGTCGATGCCATTCACGACCGACACCGACGACACCTGCTGATAGATCGGTGTCGTGATCGAGTAGCTCAGCCCATCCTGCGCCTTGGTCGTATCGCCCTTCGAGCTGACACTGTAGTTCGACGGCACGCGCGGATCCTTGGCCGAGAAGAACGGAATGCTGTTCTTCACGAGGATGTTGCGTGCGTTGCCTTGGACGCTGTCGCCGACGCCATACCGACGCTGGCTCAGGCCCTGGTTCCAGATGCCGTTCGTTCCACCCGACAGCGACGAGGAAACGTCATAGCTGAAGGTGGTCGGAATGCCGTTCACCAGCGCGGCGGCCTTCGACGCATTGGCGAGGCTGATGCCGAGGAGCGCGCGCGCCTCGCCGATCTTTGCGGCGCGGTTGATGATTACCGTCGCGGCGTCGGTGGCGCTCGCGATCGTGATCGCCGAGTCGTACGAGGCCACCGCCGCCTGGAAGACGTCACTGATCGGGAGCGGTGTGCCGAGCTTGATGTCGGCGCCGGCCGCGTCGCTGAGCGGAATGCCGTTGCAGAAGTCCGACGCGAGCTGCGCGTAGGCGAATCCGCGAATGAAGTACATCTCGGCGATATCCGACGCGGGCGTCGGCTTGAACTTGTTGAGCAGGCCGATCGCGATGTTGGCCGAGGTCGGAACGCGATAGATGGCGCGCAGCGAACCGTCCACCGACGAGTTGCTCGTCGACGTCTGACGCTCGTCCACCTCGTCGTTCTGTACGAACGTCGACGTGGTCGTCCATTCGTCGCCCAGCAATCCGCCCATCAGCCAGGTGCCCTCGGTTCCGGCGTTGCCGGAACCGACGGTCATCAGGCGCAGGCGCGCGAGCGCGCCGTTTCGGACGGACGTCGCGCCCGCCGCAGACTGCACCGACGAGGGGTCGATGATGTCCGGATCGGGCGCCTCGAGCAAGTTGTCCTTGAAGTCGGAGCAGGCGGCCAGCCCGCTCACGACCACCAGGGCCGCGCAGAGCGCGCGGCCACTTTGCCAAATATGTCTCATGAGTTGAGTCGTGGTCGCTGGAGTTAGAAGCCGAGGTTCAGGCGGAAGATGAAGTACGTGGGCTGCGCGAACGTCTGGAACTCCGACGGCGAATCGCCGCCTTCGCCGACCGCGAAATCGCTCTCGGGATCGGTGCCGCGATACTTCGTCCAGGTGTGGAGGTTACGCGCCGAGAAGACGAGGGTGCCCGACCGCGCGCGGGTGCGCGAGACCAGCGCCTGCGGCAACTGGAGCGTCGCCGACATTTCGCGCCACTTCACGAACCCGCCCGGCTGGAAGAAGCCGTCGAGCGTCGGCTGCGGCGTCACGTTCTGCGCCGCCACGACCATCGCCTGTTCCTGCAGCGAAGCATTCGGGTTGTTCAATCCGTTGCAATTCTGGCGGCTCGCGCAGCGAATGCGCTCGGTATTGTTGTACCACAGGTTGCCACCACGCCAGTCGAGCAGGTTCTGAATGCGGAGCTTGCGGCCGAACAGATCGATGCCCGACGTCAGCGACGTCAGATAGCGGGGCTCGGCGTAACCACGGAAGATCGTATCGTTCGAGACGTAGACTTCCGTCAGCGCCGAATCCTTGTTCCAGGTCAGGATGCCATCCCCGTTGCGGTCCTTGTACCAGAGGATCGGACGAGCGAACAGACCGCGGATCGGATATCCGGCCTTCACCCAGTTCGTCGTGCCGACCTGCGTCTGGGTGTTGCCAAGGCTCACGACCTTATTGGCGATGAGCGACGACGTGAGGTTGAAGTCGAGACCGATGTTCCGGCGATCGAGCACCGAGCCGCCGAGCGTGATCTCCCAACCCGCGTTCTTGACCGCGCCGATGTTCTGCTGCTGCGACGTCGCCGTCACGCCCGTCGACGGTGCGACGATCGCACCAATGAGAGCGTCGTGCGTGAGACGCGAGAAGTAGGTCAGGTTGAACTCGAGGCGGCTGTTGAACAGACGCGAATCGAAGCCCGTCTCCCACTCCGTGGAACGTTCGGGTTTGAGGCTGTCGTTACCGATGGTCGCGAACGTCTCGATCGGGAGATCGGTGCCCTTGATGCTCGAGGAGCTCGCCGAGAACGTGCGGTTGGCGGTGTTCGAGCCGGGCTGCACGCCCGAGGCGCCGTACGCGAGACGCGTGCGGAAGCTGCTGACGTGGTCGAAGATGCTCGAGTGCGGGAACCACGACTCGTCCGACATCACCCACGACAAGCTCCCCTTCGGGTAGTACACGCGCTGGAACTTCGTACCGAAGGCGCTGTTCTGGTCCGTGCGCACCGCGCCGGTCAGGAACAGGCGATCGCGAATGGCGGCCGCTTCTTCGACGAACACGCCAAGGGTCTTGGTGATCGTCGTGCCTTCCGAAGCCCCGGACGTGGCGCCGCTGCTCGCCGTCTGTGCGCCCGGCGGCAACGTCGTGCCGTCTGCTTCGTTCTGGTCGAGCCGCGTGTTGACGTACTGCGTGCCCAGCGTCGTCTTGAAGTTCAGCCAATTGAAGCGCGACGGATTGTAGTTCGCCGTGGCGCCGAGATCGGCGGTGAGATTCGCGATGTTCGTGCGGCCGTTGCCGGCGAAGCCGTCACGATACGTTGCCGTAATCGGCGCCGCTTCGCCGTTCATGTGGAGATTGAAGTCCACACGATCCGCGAAGTCTTCACCGACGTTGGCGCGCGTCGACAACCACGACGTCGGGCGCCAATTGAGGTTCGAACTGATGATCGAGCGGTTGACGTTCTGCTGGAGCAGCTCTTCCCAGGTGTACGCCGGCGTCCACGCGCGATAGCCATGGAGCGGGGTGTTCACGATCGCGACGGTGCCGTTGTTGACGTACCCCGGACCACCGAACGCCTGCGAGCCGATGCCCACCGTGTTGTTCGATTCGTTCGACGTGCGTTGCGTGATCGTCGTGTAACCGAAGTTCACCTGCGCGTCGAACTTCTCGTTCACCTGACTGCTGATGTTGCCGCGGAAGCTGTTCATCAGACGCGCGTTCGGACGCGTGGTCCAGTCGTGCGCGGTGATGCCGAGCGAGTCGTAGCGCTGGCGCTCGAACGCCGGCAGATCGAACACGCCGATTTCATTGTCGCGGCCCGCGGAAACGAAGTAGCGCACCGCATCCGTGCCGGCCGACAACTGAATGCCGGCAGCGTCGCGATTGCCTTTGCCGAGCGGCGTGGCGTTCGGATCGGAGATCGGGCTGTACGTACGAAGGCTGTCCTTGATGCAGGTCCCGGCGGCGACCGCCGGCAGCGTGCACTGGCCCGCTTGAATGAGCAGCGCGCCCGAAGGGCTGTGGCCCGCGAGCGTGTAGTTCGTGAAGTAGTTGTGCATGTCATCGAGGACGCCGCCCTCGACGAAGCCATTCCAGCGCGCGGCGCCCGCGCGGCCCTTCTTCGTCGTGATGACCACGACGCCGTTGGCGGCGTCGGTGCCGTACAGCGTGGCCGCCGACGGACCCTTCACGATCTCGATGTTCTCGATCTGCTCGGGGTCGATGTCGCCGAGACGGCTGAAGTTCGAGCCGCCGTTGCCGAACGACGCCGAGCTGTTGTTGGCGCTCATGCGAATGCCGTCGATCACGTAGATCGGGTCATTCGAGAGCGACACCGAGCTCACACCGCGCACGCGAATGCGCTGGCCCGAACCCGTCTGCCCGCCGCCCTGCACCATCACGCCCGGCACGCGGGAGTTGAGCACGTCGGCAAGATTCCGGATGGGCGCCTCTTCGGTGAGCTTCGAGACCGAGACGTTTTCGACCGCGTTGCCGACTTCGACGCGGCGCTGCTCGCCGGTGGCCGTCGTCACGACTTCCTGCAGCTGCACGATCGTCTGAGCCATCACGAAGTCGAGCGTCGCCGTTTCGTTGTCGCTGACGCGGACCGACTTCTTCTGCTCCTGATACCCGACGCGAATGATTCGAATCTCGGCCGTGCCGGCCGGGACGCGGCGAATCGTGTACTTGCCATCCGGCCCGGTCAAACCAACCAGGCTGGTGCCGACTACGATCACGCGCGCTTCTTGGAGCGGCGCATTGGTGCCTTGCGCCGTCACCGTACCGGCGAGGGTCCCGCCTTGCGCGGCGGCGACCGTAGCAGTCGTCGTAAGTAGCGCTAGTGCAACAGCGCCGACGGCGAGGCTGCTCAGCCTCATCAATCTCATCGTACGTGCCTCCCTGAACTGTGGGACTTGGGGGGAAATGCCCCGGGCGCCGCGACGACAGTCGCAGCGGCCAGTGGGATGTGCGGTGTGGGACGGTTGAACGGTTGGAACGATCAAAATGCCGAGGAATGACCGAATTCTTTCCTGGTTACCGAGGAGTGTCGGCCATCACACCAACTGCACACTAACTGCGGCATGGACGCTTCGCGTCACGTTTCGCGGGCCGCGGACCGCCGGTGGGTGGAGGAGTCTCGTATACGGTATCCGCGATGTCAAGCTCATTCTCGTGTAAGGAGATAGCAAAAGAGCCCGGCGACTGTAAAGTCACCGGACTCCCATGCTTTTTCACGCCAGCAGGGCCGCGTGCGACCCGGCCCAAGCCGTGTTACTCGTTACTTACAAGCCGGCTCGCCTTCCGCGGCGGTCGGAACCGTCGGGTTCGACGTGTTGATGCCGATACCGCACGTCGTGCCGGCCAGCTGCGTGTGCGACGTCGTGGCCGACCAGTACCCAGCGCCCGTGGTGATCGTCGGCGAGTTCACGCCGGTCGAGCTCTGGTACTTGAGATCGGTGATCGTCGCCGTGTACTTCGACGAATCCGAGAAGAACGCCTCTTCGGCCGTCACGAGGTTACGCAGATCCGACTTCATGGCGGTGATGTACGCCTTCGACTTCGTGTTCGCGAACTTCGGGATCGCGATCGCGGCCAGAA
>DATNEW010000042.1 GCA_035606695.1 Gemmatimonadaceae bacterium | reverse complement strand
ACGCGCTGGCTTCGCAAAAGCCACGCCCGTGAAGGTGATAAGGGAGAGACCAAACACGACAACAATGGCCGCTGCGACAGCACTCATGGGCTCGCGGGAGGGCTAACGAGCCGCATAACGCCGCAGTTCAGCGGCCGCGCGACACCGTGTGAAGCGCGGCGCGAGCGCATAATGAAATGGCGCGCTCGCGCCGCGCCAGCGATTGGGTATCACGGTCCGCTGCAACTGCTTGTTAGGCGCCACCATCGTACCGCTCGACAAAAGACTCAGCCGCAGGGATAACCGATTTCTGCAAGTGGTGGAAGGCCGCCACAGCAGCGGAGCATACGTCCCGGAGCTCACCGCGTTGCGCGGCCGTAAGACCGCCGGCTTCCGCAGCTTGAATCAGGGCGGCAATGACATCGCCGGGATAGAACTCAGCTTGAAGAAGCGGCTGATCAGCGACCATGGCGAGCGCGCGCTCTGCAACCTGCTGAGCCGCGATATTTTGGCGTAGACAGAACGCCAGATCGGCTGGCGATAACTCGGAAACGCGCTTGTCTCGGAGTGACCATGCACGATGCGTCGTGCTGGAGTCGAAGTCCGGCTTCACGGCGATACGCGGTGTGATTTCGCTAAGCTTCACAGTGGCGCCTAACAATAAGTAGGCGGCGTGCAGTCGCGGAGGAACTGCGACAAAAAGCCGGCTATCGTTCTTGGGCTTGGCATAAGTGCTTGTTTGTAATAGATCACGCGTGTTGTTACGCGTCAATTCCGGGTCCGGAATTAGGCGGCGGCGAACGCCGAGTCGCAGAGGACGTAGAGCTGGGCGCTCGACTAAGGGTGCTATTCGCCGGCCGCGACGACGATCGCGTCGAGATTCTTCTTCAGGATCTGCTGTAAACCGTCTTTCGCGAGCGCGCGCTCGACGACGACGCCCGGGTCGCCCGCGTCGAGCACGACGAGCTTCGCGCCGCCGGCGCGTATGGCGTTCTGGATCGCCTCGCTCGGCTGCCATTTGTGGATCACGACTTTGATCGCGTTGTCGCGCAAGTGCTTGGTTAGCGCAGCGAGGTCGGCATCGGTCCAGCGCACATCCTGTTTGATGAAGTAGCCGTCGACATAGAGGCCCATATCGTTCGTGAGGTAGACGAAGTCGCCCGTCAAAGCGAACACGACGTCGGCGCCGCTGCTGATGAGCCGGTTCTGGTATTCGCCGCGCAACTTCAGCAACGAGCGCTTCAGGGTCTCGAGGTTCGTGCCGATCGCGGGCGCATGATCCGGGAACAACGCCTCGAGATCTTCGGCGACGAGATCGCCCATGCGAATCGCGTTCGACACGCTGAGCCAGAAGTACGGCGCAACAGCGGTCTCGGGCGAATCCGCATCTTTGCCCCACGCGACGGTCGACGTGGGCGTCTCGGCGAGTCCAACACCGGGCGCGTTGACGGACCACGGCACCGCGGCCTCGATGTCGACGATGCGGATGTTCGCTTCGCGCGCGAACCGGTACAGCGGATCGCCGGGCAATGCGTTCGTCAGCGAAACGACGGCCGTCGCCGACGCGAACGTCGGCTTGAGCGAGTCCATGCGCCGCTCGATGTAGTCCTTGAGCAGCGCGAGCTGCCGGCCGTCGGCCGGCACGTTCTGCACTTGAATCGGAGTGCCGGCCGTCAACGCGACCGTCAACGAGTACGCCGCCTGCGTGCCCGTCAGCACGAGCGGCGGCGCGGTGTCAGCCGCGAACACCGGCTGCGCGAGCCAAGCCGCAACCACGAGAATCGCGAGACGCCCGAGCTTCATACACTGGCCTCCCGATAACGCGGTAACGCCATGCGAATCAGCATCGTGGCGATGAAGATCAACGCCGCCGCGAGGATGATCGCGCCGCCCGACGGCAGCGGCAGATCCCAACGCATCGGCGCGTAGATGCCGGCGAGGCAGGCGACCGTCGAGAACGCGATGCTCCACCAGACGAAGCCCTTGATCGAGCGGTTGAGGTTGCGCGCGGCCGCAGCCGGAATCAGCAGCAGCGCCTCGACGAGCACGGCGCCGACGATCTTCACGCACGCGACGGTGAGTATCGTCAGCAGCAGCACGAACACGTACTCGAGCAAGTGGACGCGCACCCCGCGCACGTGCGCGAGGCTCGGGTTCAAGCTGCCGAGCAACATATGGTTGAACAGCGGCAGCGCCGTGACGGCCGTCAGGAACGTCGTCACGAGCAGCACCGACATGTCGGTGTCGTTGACGGTCAGGATCGAGCCGAACATCACAGTGTCGAGGATGTGCGTGTTGACCTTGGCCGACACCCAGAGCAGCGCGGTGGCGCCGATCGCGAGCGAGATCGACAGGAACACGCCGATCAACGTATCGGCGGACATCTTGGTGCGGTTGCGCGCGAAGTTCAGCAGCAGCCCGAACAGCAGGCAGAAGCTGAACATCGACATGTACGGCGCCGTGTACGACTCGCCGATGATGACGCCGATCGCCACGCCCGTCAGCGCCGCGTTGCCGACGGCCTGCGAGAAGAACGCCATGCGCTT